>JAQGOY010000175.1 GCA_028293375.1 Verrucomicrobiales bacterium
CAATGACAATTTCTGTTTAATGGACCCGATTCTGTCAGTTAACGAACTCTTTAGGGGGGGAGAAATCTCCATGACGCGGCTGTAAATCTTGATGGCCTGTTCCAGTCGTCCGGAACTCTCACAAAGCCTGCCTGCATCCAGCCCGGCAACTTCCATCCAATAGGTTTCCGAGGCCGGAGTAATGTCCAAGAGCAAGACCTTGGAATATTCAGTCAAGGCCTCGTCCACCTTGTTTTCCTGTTTCTCAAAAGTCTTGGCCAATCCAATCTGCGCCTGTTGGCGCAACCAGTCGTTGTCCGAGGCCAATTCAATCAGTTTACGATAGGCAATTGCGGCTTCTTCAAAGTAGCTGGCGTTCGTCTGAAGAATGATGCCACCCTGCAAATAGGCGTCACCGATTCTGCCGTAGGCGGCTATGCCCTCCCGCTTATCCGAGAAGTTTTTGGTGATGTGGAAGAAGGAGGTCAGAGCCGAGCCAAAGGCGTTTGTCTGAAGAACGGGATCGGCGAGGTATTGGGCCAGGAAAGAGTCCCCAAGACCAAAAAAAGCCTGTATGGCAATTTGCGGCGGCAGGTTGGTTTCCCTGCTAAGGTCTGTGAAATAGGCGATGGCGTCCACAAACTGCTGGCCAGCAAAGGCGGCTTTTCCCGCATTAAGCTTGCCGCGATAATAATACTCCTCGCCCGGTTTTGAATTTCGGAAAAGCAATTGATAATTTCGATCGGCATTGGCAAACTCTCCCTTGTTCCAATAATAATCCGCAATCCAGTTTCGTGCCCTGGGCAGAAGCTCGCTATCCGGAAAACGGGCAACGAAATTGGTGAATTGAGCCAGCGCATTCGTTTCCTGGCCTGATTTGAACAGGGTAATAGCGCGATGAAATTCGACCTGGGCCAAAAGACTGGTATCCGTTAGAGAGGAGAGGGCACTATCCAAATGTTTCAAGGCGTTGGTCCAGTCGCCTTCCATGCTGAATGTGCGCGCGGTGGCAATCTTGACTGTAGTGATCATTTTGGAATTGGGAAAATTAGTCCTGAATGCCTCGAAAAGCTGGCGGGCATCCAGAGGCTTGCCTCGTTTGGTTTCACTTTGACCCAGCAGCAACATGCCTTGCTCGGCGTAGTTCCCATTTGGATATTCGATGATGAGTCGCGAAAGAGCATTTTCAGCCCTGGCCTGATCCGAAGTAAAAATAGCGCATCGTATTATCTGATAAAGAGCGCGTTCGCAGGGCGATTCCGAGAGCCCGGGTGCGTTTTGGCAGAGCGATGCCACTTCCAGGTAATTAGCGAGGGCTTTTGGGTAATCACCCAACTCGAACCGGGTGTCAGCGAGTTTGTGGAGAACGACCTGGCGCGAGACAAGGTCCTGCACGAGCCCGGCAGCATCAGTAAACGCAGCAAGAGCTTGCTCCCGATTTCCGTTCTGAATGAAAATCCATCCCTCGAGCATTCGTTTTCGGCCCTGGTCGGCAGGCTCGAGACTCTCAAGTTTCAAAGATTGCAAGTTGGTTAAACTGGCTTGAAGAAGTCCGGCCGGACCATGCAAAAGGGCGAATTTTTTGAGATAGAAATCAGCGAGGTTCAAGCGCGCCAGATTCAGGCCGGGGGCACCGGGCATTCTGGCGGTGAAATCCGCAAAATATTTGATGGCGGCATCGAGGTCACCTTGTTGGGCTTTTATGGCACCGAAATAATTAAGCGACATACCCTGCAGCCATGGGACGATAGGCTGTTCGGCAAGCGCGGTAAAATTGGTCAAGGCCACGGGAAAGTTTGTCGATTGAAAGGCTTCAGCTCCCTGGAGGTACAGCGCCATCAACCTGGCAGGCTCATATGCAGGATTGGCAGCCACGGCAAGAAGGTTTGAAGTATTCTCATGCAGATTTGCAATGTCGTTGTTTTGCAGGTCAACGCGTCCCCGAGTGAAATAAATATCCGTTAACAATTCGGAACTGATTTGTCCTCGGGGATTGGCGAGAAGCAAAGCAACCGGTTTTTTACTTTCCCTTTGCTGGAGGATAATTTTATTCAACAGGACTTCGGCTTTGCCGATTAACTCAAGGTTAGGCAATGCATCCTTCCCAGCAATAAATCGTCGCTTTAAAACCTCGGATGCGCGTGAGTATTCCCTCTTGGCGAAGAGCAGATTAGCAAGATTCAAAGTCGCTTCAGATGCGTAGATTGAATCTCCCACGGCAAGTCGCTCAAGATAACCCGCTGCCTCGTCGAAGTTCCCGATTTTTTGGGCCGAATCACCCATCCATTTCAAAAATTCATTCGATCTTGTTCCGGAGGAAGGAAGATTTGTTTGGAGAATCAAAAGTGCCCCGGTGTAGTTCGATTGCCAATAGCGAGCCTGAGCCAGATCGAAAAAGGCATTGAGCTTCAGCTCTGAGGAAGGAAATTTGGTCAGGAAATCGGAAAAAAATTTCTCGGCCTGGGGATAGGAGGAGTTGTTCAGCGCCTTCTCGGCAAGGTTAAACGCGCTTTGCTCCGTACTGGTCGCGGCGCGAGCAACCAGGCCTGACCAAATGCATATCGACGCCACCAGCCACAAACGAAAAGTGAATTTAAGGACTGTTGACATGCGGCTTCATTCTTACTGGCTTTTGGGTTGATTCAATCCTGAAACTCGGAGGTAAGGCGCTAAATATCTGGCGGTATAACTTTCGGTCGACTTTATAATGAGTTCCGGGGGCCCTTCCACTACCACCATTCCGCCCTGGTCTCCACCATCGGGGCCCATATCAATAATCCAATCCGCAGTTTTAATCACGTCCAGGTTGTGCTCAATGACTACGAGCGTATTTCCGGCATTTCGTAATTTGAAAAGAACATCGAGGAGTGTGGCGACATCGTGAAAATGCAGGCCGGTGGTGGGCTCATCCAGGATGTAAAACGCTTTGCCCGTCGATTTCTTGCTGAGTTCCGTGGCCAGTTTAATTCTCTGCGCTTCACCCCCGCTCAGGGTGGTGGCCGATTGCCCTAAGCGAATGTAACCGAGTCCCACTTCTGCCAGTGTCAGGACGGGGCTATAAATCTGTGGGATGGCGCGGAAAAAATTCACCGCCTCGTCCACCGTCAGATCGAGAACATCCGCAATGTTCAATCCTTTGTAGGTTATTTCCAGGGTTTCCCGGTTGTAGCGACGTCCATTACAAGCTTCGCAAGTGACATAAACCGGCGGCAGGAAGTGCATCTCGATCTTGATGAGACCATCTCCCTGGCATTTTTCGCAGCGACCGCCTTTTACATTGAAGCTGAATCTTCCGCGTTCATAACCACGGACTTTAGCAGCGGGCAATTTGGCAAACAAATCCCGGATGTCGTTAAACATCCCAGTATATGTCGCCGGGTTGCTTCTTGGGGTGCGGCCTATGGGTTCCTGGTCGATCACTATTATTTTTTCGAGATTTTCGCATCCCTCAATGGAATCGTGGCGACCTGGATTCTCCTTCGAGCCATAGAATTGCCGAAACAAGGAACGACGCAGAATGCCGTCAATCAGGGTGCTCTTACCTGAACCACTCACCCCAGTAACACATGTCAATGTTCCAAGTGGAATTTTAACATCAATGTTTTTGAGATTATTCTCCCGGGCTCCCCTGATCTCAATCCAACCTTTTTCCTTGGAAGGAGCTATTCTCTTTTTTGGAATGGGAATGGAAAGCTCACCTTTCAGGTATTGGCCAGTTAACGACTTGGGGGAGTTTTCCACTTCCTTCACGGTTCCCATGGCCACGATCTCGCCTCCCCGCACACCGGCGCCCGGGCCGAGATCGATGAGAAAATCCGCCTGGCGAATAGTGTCTTCGTCATGTTCAACGACGATTACAGAATTGCCCAGGTCTCGCAGTTTTCGGAGAGTTCCAAGCAACCGGTCATTGTCCCGCTGATGGAGGCCGATGCTCGGCTCGTCCAGGATGTAAAGCACTCCCACCAGTCCCGCTCCGATTTGTGTGGCAAGGCGAATGCGCTGTGCTTCCCCGCCGCTGAGTGTGCCACTCTCGCGGTCCAGAGTAAGATAACCGAGACCGACATTGAGCAAAAAGCCCAGCCTGGCCTTGATTTCCTTAACGACTTCAACAGCGATCCTGGACTGGAATTCATTCAACTGAAGTCCTTCCAGCCAAGCCAGCGCTTTGTTCACTGGAAAACCACAAAAATCCATGATTGAAATCCCTGGATATGGGTGCGCAGGAATCGGCTTTGGAGCAGGCAAGCTGCTGGAAAGGGTCACGGCCAGAAGTTCCGGTTTCAGTCTCTGGCCATTGCAAGCGTCGCAAAAGCGGGGATTCATGAAGCTTTTCAACCGGTTGCGAGTAAATTCACTTTCGCTCTCTTTGAAAAGCCGCTCCAAATTAGGTATGACTCCCTCGAAAGGCCTCTCTATCTTCGTAGTCTTTCCAGCCTTGGAAAAAAGAAAGGGGACATTTTTATCACCAGAACCGTAGAGCAATATCTTCCGAAACTCCGGAGAAACTTTTTCGAGGGGAATTTCCATGCTCACGTCAAAGGCCTGAGCCACTCCCTTTAACATCCCTTTATAATACGAAATCATTCTCTTCCCCCCCCGCCTCCAAGGAAGGACTGCGCCCTGCTCCAGGCTTTTTTTAGGGTCGGGCACAACCAGGGCTTCATCAAAAACCATTTTTTGGCCAAGCCCAAGACATACAGGGCAAGCACCCGCAGGTGAGTTAAAGGAAAAATGCCTGGGAGAAATGGGATCATAACTCTTGCCGGTTCCAGGGCTGAAACTCCGGTTTGAAAATGAATTTTCCAACCATTCCGAGGGATTTGCGGGGGCTGCGGACTGATGCAAAATGACCAGTCTACCTTCACCCCATTTTAAAGCCGTTTGTATGGAATCAGCAGTTCGTTGCCGACTTTTTTCTTCCA
>JAQGOY010000191.1 GCA_028293375.1 Verrucomicrobiales bacterium
AGTCACCACGAACTGGGATGGAGCAGGGGCGGAAAGAACACCCGAAGGGGAGACAAAACTCCATTGAGTCAAAAGAGCCGGATCCGGGTCCTTGGTGGTCACCAAAGTCAGTTCCAACAGGGTAGGGGACAAAATCCGCAGCTTGTAGCTTCCCACCTCGGGCATTGCCATCGGGTTGGCATCGCTGATTGGGGTGCCATCGGCAGGCTTCGGGGAAATGGCGAGAATTCCTATGAATAATAGATAAACAATGTGCCGCATAAAAAAATTACCGGAGGGATCCCCTCCGGCATGGGTTATCTCTCCGGAAAAGTACTATTGCATCAGGTCTTGCACCACTACTCGCCAGTCAAGCCCGGCAGCCGTTCCATTATGCAGAAGGGAACCGCCCGCATAATCGGTTCCGCTGATGTTCCAGGACGCAAGGTATCCGGCCAGGTTGCGAATGAGTAATGTTTCATTGCCTCCTCCACCGCCAGTCACTCCCAGCACACGCCAATAGGCGCCGAGGCTGGAGGTTTTCAAGAGGGCTCCGCTGATCAGTTTGTGATTCCCATCCAAGTACCAGACCGCGAGCGACCCTGCGTCCGACTGCCAGAGCAGATCCACATTTCCATCTCCGTTAAAATCGGAAAGCCCCACCAGTTTCCAGGACGGACCAGGGCTGGGCACACTCAGGTAGGCGCCGCTGGCGAGTGTGGTTCCATTAAAGTACCAAACGATTAGTGCGCCGCTCGGTGCCTGCAGAATGACGTCCGGATTACCGTCGCCGTTCCAGTCATAGACAGCCGCTGCTCTCCAGGAAGTTCCAAGATAAGGATGTGAAATGGGTAAGCCACCCAGAAAACTGGCTCCATCCATTTTCCAGACTGCAAGTGTTCCGTTGGAATTTTGCCAGAGGATGTCATCTTTGCCATCCCCGCTGAAATCACCCTTTCCAACCACACGCCAGCCTGCGCCCGCTGCTGGCAACCCGGTTCCTGTGCCGCCTCCGCCTGTTGAGCCATCCACTTTGGCCAGGATCACCGTTTTGTCTGCCAATCCATAAGCCAGACTGCTGTCGGGTCCAAAAGCCAGACATTGGGGATTGTCCGTTTGCTGGTTGAAGCTGCGCACAAAGGCTCCATCGGTAGCACGGTAAATCTTAATCGTGCTTCCTTCCCCGTCGGTATAAGCGAGATAACCACTGTCCGGCGTGAAGGCGACTCCATAGACATTGCCATGATTGCCGCTAAACACAAAACGTGCGCTGCCGTCCGCCACATTCCAGATGCGCGCCGTTTGGTCATAACCGCCCGAAGCCAGCTTGGTGCCGTCTCTCGAGAATGCCAGGTCATAAACATCCTCCGTGTGTCCGATTAGATTTCTGATCAGGACGAAATCGGAGGTGCGATAAATCTGAATTTCTTTATTACCGCCTCCCGCTGCCGCAAGGAGAGTTCCGTCTGGCGAAAAAGCGACCGCTCGCATTTGTCCACTTCCATGTAAGACGCGCAGGGGTGTCCCATCGAACCCATTCCAGATTCGAACAGTCCCGTCAAAACTGGCGGTGGCGAGGTACGCTCCATTCGGTGAGAACGCCACGCCAACCACCCAGTCCGTATGCCCAATCAAATTTTTCGGCACACCGTTGGCCAGATTCCACAGTTTAGCCACTTTGTAACTGGCAGATGCGAGACGAGATCCATCGGAGGTTATGGATAATGATTCGATCGCGCTTTCATGAACCGGGTCGGCTTCGGCATTGAGAGTTCGAAGCAGCGCCCCATCCGATGCGCGCCAGAAATTGATCAGGCGATCCGAACTTCCTGAGATTACCGTGTTGCCTCCGGGATTGAAAATAATCGCGTTAATCCGATCGGAGTTTTGTGCCTGTTTCCAAATGATGTTGGGTGCCTGTCCCAGGACTGCATTTGACGTGAACCCTAGCAGGATGGCACTTGCCATGATACAAAGCCTTGTTGTTTTCGATATCAGCATAAATTTATTCCAAACATCGAGATCGAACGTGTGCTTTCGACTCGCGATGATTTAAGTATGCTTGTGAAACGACAGCTATAAGGAGAGACGTGGGAGTTCTGGTCAGGTTTTCAAGTCAGGGTGCATATCGTTTGACCTGACCTTAACTAATAGAAAAAAGACCGATTGAGATCTACTCTCAATCGGTCTATCCTTTTTATTAATTTTAAAGCGCCGGAATAGCCCGGTAAAACTTCGTTTTATTTCCCGGCAAAATGGTGTCGGTAAGGACCTGAGGGGTTCCCACGGAGGTTATTGTGGAGATTGTTAACCACGAGGAAAGGTTGCTTGAAGATTGAATCAAGTAGGCCTGCCCTGTAACGCCCGTCAGTGTTAAAACCATCTGACCGTTCGCGTCCTTGGAGGGTTTCAATAAAGGAATGGCAGCGACAGCCGTATCGAAAAATATCCCCTGGACAACTGCATTTGGACCCTGGTTTTTGGTAAATCGGACGGTCACGTGAGTCGAGATATTCCAAACAAGGTATTTGCCTCCGCTAAAACCGGAGATGCTGCGTGTATCCAGCACCTGGCCCGTTGCAGCATCCACAACTTCCACTTTTTGATCCCGGTCTGTCCCAGTCCAATCGAGGCAATAAAATGCGACCTGATGGGTCTTTCCGTCCACGATATTCAGGTCGACGGAGAAGGTATTACTGGAATACCAACACGAAGCAATGCGATCAATGGCGGGGGACGGTTTTTGCGGGGCAGTTACATCCGTCACACTGTCTGACCAGATATAATCATCTTTCCCGGAAGGTGTTACTTGCGCGTAAGCAGGATAATTCGCGGTTGTGCCCATCACGTGGTAGCCATCAGACCCATAAATGCCTCTCCATGTTCCGTGGTTTTGCGTATCGATCTTTACGAATGACACGGGAGAAGTTCCGCCGCCCACTGTTCCACCACCACCACCGGAAGATTGCGCTGCCACGTCATAAAATATTCCGCTTAAAACCGCATTTTGCGGCCCCACACGAGTGATCCGGAAACGAATTTTTCCGCTCACGTTCCAACTCAAATAAGTGCCACCGGAAAATCCATTAATATCCTGACTATCCAGCACAGTTCCGGAAACAGCGTCCACCACTTCAACCTTCTGAGAACGACCGGAGGCGTCCCAATCCAGAAAATACAGCCGGACGCAATGAGTGGAAGTGTCGAGGAATGTAAAATCTGCATTAAATACATTGGCCGCATACCAGACGGCGGCGATTCTGTCAGAGCCGGCATCTGCTTTTTGAAGCGCACTGACTGCAGTGGTTGAAGTAACCCAGGTGTAATCATCTTTTCCGCTGGGCACGGTCTGAACATAGGACGGATACGAAGCGTTATCGCCAATAATGTTATACCCTTCTTTCCCATAAACTCCCTTCCAGGAACCTTGAACGGTGGAATCGGCTCCCACGAAGCTTGCAGAATTGATGGCTGTTTGACCAGTTGCGCCACCGATCGTAAAGGTCGCCGAAGCTGTTGCACTATCGGAAGAACCGGATAAATATCCCTTTGCCTTTAGTAATCCGGTCGCACCGAGATAGATCGGCCCCGAGTAAGGTATCGAGCTGTTGGATGGTTCTGACCCATCCAAGGTATAGCGAATCGTTGCGCCCGCATTGGCCACTGTCATCGTGACTGGTGTGCTCGAGGCAATTGTTCCCCCGGCCGGACTGATTACAGGCGTCTGAACCGTTCCTGAGTTGCCAGAATAGGTTGCGCTGCTTTTGACCACCACTTCGTCTATCCAACCATCAAAATTTCCCAGAGTGATCGTAGTGTTTCCGTTGCCAGCCCAGTTCGCGAACTCATTGCTGGCCAGGGTCGTCACCACGACGCCATCCACCGCTACCGCATAACCGGCTGGTGAAATCGTCAGCTTCACATGATGCCACTGGTTTTTGGTCAACGCGTTATTGACCTGGGCCCCACTCACTTCAAATTGTGTTCCTCCACGGAAGGTGAGCCCGGTGTACATGTTCTCTACCAGTTCGATGCTGGCGTTCCAGTTTTTGTTGAGCGAAAGGATGGTTGCGTTGCCACGGTTGTATCCCTTCAACGCGTTGATATAAATCATCCCTTCGATGGAGATCACCTGGGTGTCTGCGGACCAAACACTGGTGTTGGGAAAGGTCACGCTCGCCGCATCACCGAGATCCTGGGCGTGCAGCGACTGGCCGGTCCGCGTCGCCATCCACCCCACGTTTAAATTATCGATGGCCGCAGCTCCCTGTAAACGGAGGGAAGGCAGGGCGTTTTTGGTGTCTGAAAGATCATCTAAATGAAACAATGCTCGAGTGTCCACTCCGATGTTTTGGGTTGTTGATTCAAAGCTGTTTGGCGGGACGTCCAGCGCGAACGATGCTAGGAAATTTGTGGCCACAAATATTCTGCGCCCATCAGGCAGCAAGGCTTCGGCTTCGACCCATTGAGGTCCGCTGTAGGCTGCCGAGAATTGGTAGAGCGAGGTAGGAAACGGTTGCTGATCTTTGGCTTCCCAGATGATGCGTGCCTTGGAGAGATCGATGCCCGGGACTACCATCTGTGCAGTGATGGGTTGTTTTGCAGCAATCAATGCGGGAAGCCCGGTGATCGTGCCCGCAGCGCTTTTCCAGGGCTGGTTTACCAGGCTGCTGCTGCGTCCCATCAGGAAACACATCGCCGCCAGGGAACGTCCTTGTTGAGGGTTAACAAATTCTGTGCTCGTATTAAAGGTGTCTGTCCATTTGTCATAAGGCGCGTATGGCCCAGTGATCGCGCCGTCAGCCGGATAGCAGAGCGCCGAAAGTTCACCTTTATAGAGATAGATGTAGGGAGGCCCCACCTGGACGCTGCCCAGCGGAATTCCGCTCGGGGGAAGAATGCGACGATCGTTGACCGCATATTGATTCACTGTTTCCTGTTGTCTTTTCCACCCCACACCCGTCAGGAAACCAACATTTACCGGGTTGCATCCCGCTTCATAGTTGATGTTTCCGACCAGGG
>JAQGOY010000097.1 GCA_028293375.1 Verrucomicrobiales bacterium
TCCATGATATCTTTGTGCCGATACAGTGCGTTATCATCCAGCCCGATTTTTGCGTCCACTGCCTAAAGGGTTTCCTTACCGTCCGGACCTTCAATAATGCAAAGTGGATTGATCTCAACCATCGCCGCATCCGATTCCCACCAGGTCTTGTACACTCCCATCAGCAACTTGCTTGCGGAATGGATCAAATCCCCTTTTAGACCGAGCGCGCCAGCTAACTTGCGTGCCTGGTACGGCATCATGCCCACTGCGGGATCAATCGTTTCTTTGACAATTTTCTCAGGAGTTTTCTCCGCCACTTCTTCGATGTCGACTCCGCCTTCGGTGGAAACCATCACCAGCGGCCTCGAAGTGGCTCTGTCCAGCAGCACAGCCAGATAAAATTCTTTTTTAATATTCGGCGCAGCTGCAACCAGTAACTTGCTCACTAGTCGTCCTTCAGGGCCGGTTTGCTTGGTCACCAATACCTGGCCAAGCATCGCTTTGGCTTTTTCGTAAATATCATCTGCCGTTTTGCACAACTTTACCCCCCCTTGAAATCCGCTTTTAAAGGTTCCTTTTCCCCGTCCACCAGCGTGAATCTGCGATTTCACCACCGCCAGTTTTTCTCCCGAGGCAAAAATCTTTTCGGCAATGGCTTTGGCTTGTTCAGGCGTCGTGCAAACTTCCCCGAGAGGAACGCTGACCCCGTAGCGGGCAAGCAGTTGTTTCGCTTGGTATTCGTGAATGTTCATTTTTTAGAAACGGAGGTGAAACAAATTTTAATCAGGGGCGTTGAGATATTGGCACTACCTTCAAGCCGAGGGGTCCCGTGTAAACGCTTTGCGGACGAATCAACCGGTTATCTGCCAGTTGCTCCAGCACATGAGCCGTCCACCCTGCCGTCCGGGCAATCGCAAATACCGGGGTAAACAGGTCGGTCGGAATTCCAATCGAATAGTAAACCGTCGCAGAATAGAAATCCACATTCGCGTTGAGGTGCTTCTCTTTCAGCATGATCTCCGCGATGCGTTCACTCATTTGGATCCAGGTGGGATCGCCAAGCTGTGCGCTCAAAATTTGCGCCATCCGCTTCAGATGTGGAGCGCGCGGATCCAGCGTTTTGTAAACGCGATGGCCTATGCCCATGATCTTCTTTTTCTGGGCAATGCATTCGGCCACGTAGGCATCCACTTTGTCCAGAGTTCCTATTTCCTTCAGCATCTTGATGACGCCTTCATTGGCCCCTCCGTGCAATGGCCCTTTCAAAGTCCCAATCGCCGTCGTGATCGCCGAATACATGTCGCTCAATGTGGCGATCGTGACACGCGCGCTAAACGTGGAAGCGTTCATTCCGTGATCCGCGTGCAGGACGTAGCACATATCCATCGTGCTTTCCTTTTCAGCTGATGGCTTTTCGCCATCGATCAGGTATAGAAAGTTGGCTGCTTCACCCAGCGTCGGATCAGGGGCCAGGAGCGGACGGTTATTTCGATGGCAGTGGAAATAGGCAGTAATGATCGGAATGCTCGCGATAAGCCGCATCGCCTTGTGGCGCTGTGCGTCCTGCGAATCGTCATCACATTCAGGATCGAAACATCCAAGGGCTGAAACTCCGGTGCGGATTGCATGCATCGGGGGTGTATCCTTGGGAAGTCTCTGGATGATCTCGATCACGCCCTGGGGCAGGTCCCGTTCGCAAGCCAGCCGCGCTTTGAGCCTGGCGAGTTCCTGCTGGTTCGGCAGATGCCCATGGTGGAGGAGGTGCACCACTTCTTCGTAGGATACTTTGCCAGCCAGCTCGTTGATGTTGTAACCGGCATAAATGAGCTCTCCGGTTTCACCACGCACGTCACTAAGCCGGGTATTCGCTGCGACGACGCCTTCCAAACCTTTTGGCGCCACAGAAGTTGCTGGGGTAGTCATGTTATTACGAAAAACGCTTCTTTTGATTTTGCTCGTGCAATTTAGGCAGCGTGAAAATATGAGTCAACGAGTTTCGATGCAACTTCTTCATCTTGCCGGCTCGTTCCACCTTTTGCTGCAATCTCGTCCTGCAATCGACATTTTCTTGAAATGAAGTGTTGGTTATGAACTAAGTAGCCCAGCTAACATGAACTACCTCGCGACCCTTTGTTTTTTGCTCTTCTCGGTCGCCCCCGCTTTCTCGTTTCCACTGCAACTGGAAAAGTACCAGCACACCCGGCTAAACGGATCGGATTATATTTCACTTCACGAATTTGCCAACTTTCACGGCCTCCGCCTTCGAGGACCCAGCGAGGGCGGAGAGATTTTACTTACCAACAGTTACACATCGCTTTCTTAAGTCGCCAAAACCACCAGGTCAGAAATCAACGGGGTTGGCGTCGCACTTTCAAATCCCGTCGTCGAAAAGAACGGCAATTGTTTTATTTCTTCCCTCGATATCCAGGCCACGGTCTTTCCCTTGCTCTTCCCTTCGAGAGGTTCCAGGCCGGGCAAAATGAAAATAATCTGCATCGATCCAGGCCATGGTGGAAAGGATCCTGGCAATGTCACGGGCCAGACGCAGGAAAAGCATCATACCCTCGCCCTGGCTCGCGAAGTCTCTGCTCTCCTCCAAAAAGCGGACTTTAAGGTGGTCACCACCCGCTCAAGCGATAAATACATCGAACGGTCCGATCGCTCCGATCTGGCAAACCGAACCAAAGCAGACTTATTCTTAAGCCTCCATTTTAACAGCGCCCCGAGCCGGGAGGTTAAGGGAGTGGAAGTCTATTGTCTGACTCCCGTAGGCGCCTCCTCCACCAATGCCCGTGGAGAAGGATCCAACGCCCGCGCCAGCCGCGGGAATTCCATGAATTCCCAGAACATATTTCTCGCTTATCAGGTTCAAAAATCGCTCATCAACAAACTTGCAACGGAAGACAGGTCGGTCAGGCGCGCCAGGTTTGAAGTGCTCAGGGAAGTATCGATGCCGGCCATTTTGATCGAAAGTGGTTACATGTCCAATTCGCAGGAAGGAAGAAACCTGTCGGACCCAAAATATCTCAAGCAGTTGGCCCAGGCCATCGTTGATGGAGTCCTTTCCTATCAAAGAATCACGGAGGGGTAGGGGTTGGTGCGCGTACGCACCAGAAGAACTGCGCCAAATCCGCTACAACATGAAATGCAAGTGACGGAGCGCGGCGGGGACACCGCTTTCCCCGCAGCATTAAATAACCCGACGCGCTGAACTCGAAAAAGCCAAACGTTCGGAAGTCATGAGTAAAATCCGATGCAGGGGGCAATGCATCCACCGAACTTGCCCTGATTCGGATTTTGCGCGTGGAGGGGATTCGAGGTTGGCGAAGAAATAGCCTATTACCGGGCAAGCCTGACTTTGTTTTCGCTCGTGAACGAGTCTCCATTTTCGTCCATGGCTGCTTCTGGCACGGGTGCCCCAATTGCTATCGGATGCCAGAACAAAACCGCAAGTATTGGAGCGAAAAAATAGTTGCCAACATGCGGCGAGATCAAAGGACGGCCAGGCGACTAAGATCTCTCGGATATTCAGTTTTGACCATATGGGAATGTCAGATCGAGAACGATCGCGCTAGACCGATTGAAGGCCGAATAATACGGTCCCTTGCGAAACGACGTCCGTCTTCCTTGACGATTTTATAACGCTTTATTCCGACATCACCGCATCGCCACGTTCCCGGAAGTTGTACCTTTCGAAGTATTAGAAAAACCAAAGGGCTCCGCCCGATGCGGAGCCCTTTGCCGTGTGTGTTTTATTTCTGCTGGGTCAAGGTGTTTTCAACCGTAGAAATTTTATGGGCTCACCGGTGCAACTGACAGTGATGCAGTGTGTTGTCAGCAAATGTGATCTTGCCTCCTGCTGCGAGCGTGCTGGCAAATTGCTGTTCCGTAGGATTGTAAGCAGCGTGTCAGCCTTGGAACTGGATAATGAGCCCAGAATAGAAATAATCACGGCATAGGTAAACAGTGCTCCTCTTTTCATACGTTGAATCTTTTCCTCCTCAGGTCCTTGAACAATTACTAAACTTGAGAAGATACTCAAGCAAATACGTTCTGCTGCTTGTAGCAGGTGTTGTTCCAGCTCACTGACTCTTTGCCGACCCAGTCACCAAATTCAAATCATCGAGAAAAACTTCCGTCAGCGGTTCCCCAATGGCTTCTATTCCGAAAGTGTCCAGGTCGATCAGGTGCGGATCGGGCAAGCTCTCCAGGGGTAACTCTATTTTTTTCCAGGACTTGTCTATCTCCATTTCAGTTGGGAACTGCAATAGTCTTTGGCCTCGCTCGCCCCGTTTTTCGAAGACAGTGAAGCGCAGGCGCGCTTTGGTGTTGCTTCTTGCCTGTAGCGTGACGCCGATGCTGCCGGTCAGGTTGATTTGTGCCCCACGGATTCGGGAGGTGATGATGGTAGCTGAATTGCGTTTGGTGGGAATGGTGATTTGCAAGGCGGCTTTCCCGGTTTTGACCGGACTTCCAACAATCTTCATTGGGTTTTCTGTGGAGGCGGGAAACCACCCCTCCAAACCCTGCTCGAAACCTTCGATGAATCCCCAGAACGGTTGGGTGGGAGATTTCATTCCCAATTCGTCTGGATCTATTTTATGCAATGGCGAAGCTGGCTTTCGATCTGCCATTTCAAGCTCGGCCAAATAGAGAAACGGCAGATCGAGCGTTTCCACTGGAATGATGCAATCCCACGTTTGGCCTTTGAGCGATGCCGGAAATGAACGCCAATCGCGTGCAACCCAATGGCCTTCATTGCCCAGGCTATAATGAATGGTAAAGGATTTGACGTTCGTCGTGGGTAGCACGCAAAACATGTGCAGCCGCGAGTTAAGCACCTCCACATGCAGGTTGGTGAACAGCGTGGATTCGACCGGGCCAAACCTATTGGTCAGCGACGAGACCAGATTGGTCACCAACGCTTCACCGGGTGGCAGTGGAGTTTGGGCTCGCGAGGTCAGATGCGTTCCTATAATGAGGAACGCCAGTCCGAGGCCGCGCCAACCACTGAAACTCATTTGCTGCTCGGTTTGCTTTTACTGCTTCCTTTGCTGCCGCCTCCGGCAGTTAAAATTGTTCCGCTCAGTACGCCCACCGCGAAAAAAGCGAAATACATGATTGCTGCTGGTTGTTTTATTGATTTTTTCAGCAGCGGCGGAAGCATAAAGGAAACGGATTCTTTGTTGTACATGCCCATCAAAACGAGCAATAAAAGAATGATAATGAGGAAAACTGTTTTAAGAAAAAGCTTGGCGTTCATAGGAGTGTCACCCGTGGCCGGAAATTACAACCACCTTCAAAAAGTGAAAGCAAAAACCAAAAGTTTTTTTTGCCACTCGCTCCCTAGCGATCCTAGTATCTGCCTCCATGAGTATAGCCACCCGCACCGGCGATAACGGAACCACTGGAATGATGTACAACCGAAGGGTCGCAAAAACGGACTCGCGGGTTGAAGCCTATGGCACCGTCGATGAACTAAACGCCTTCCTGGGATCAGCTCGCGCCCATGCTGAGATTCCCTTCCTGCGCGATACCATTTTGTGGATTCAAAAGGAGCTCGTCATTCTCATGGGTGAACTGGCCACCCAGCCGGAGGACCTTCCGCGCTACCAGAAAGATGGTTTTCTGGTGGTCGGGACTGCCATGACCTCCAGGCTCGATCTATTGGTAAAGGAATTGGAGTCGCGTAAGATATCCTTCAAAGGGTGGGCCACTCCCGGGGATACAAAGGAAGCCGCTGCCCTCGACGTGGCAAGGACCGTTTGTCGCCGCGCCGAGAGAATGATCTGTCACCTTCACCATCAAGGTTCACTGCAGAATCAGGAGATTATTATTTATTTAAACCGACTCTCGGATTCGCTTTGGCTCATGGCAAGATATGCCGAGACTTTCGCTCTGAATCCCCCGGCACCCTGATTCTCCCAATAAAAATGCCCGGTCCCTGACGGAACCGGGCATTCGCCTGTTGAATCCAAATTAGAACTTAACGTTTTCCAGGTATTTTAATGTGACCGGTATCTGTTCCACCGAGGTTGGGGATTCATCCTCGATAAAATAATATTGTATCCCGGCTTTCTTGGCAGCTTTGAGGATTGCTGGATAATCAATTTGGCCTGTTCCAAGGGGGACATCGTTGGTCACGTCTGACTTGCCGGTAAGGAGTCCCGTTTTTGTCCCTTTTTTCATGTCTTTGACATGCATCAGCTTGAAACGATTGCCATATTTTTCCAGGAGTGCCACTGGGTTTTGACCGGGATGGATGATCCAGAAAACATCCATTTCGAAATTGACGTTTTTCCTCTCGGTTTCTTTCATCAACAGGTCGAACAGCGTGCCATCTCCAAATCTTTGGAATTCATAGCCGTGGGTATGGTAAAAGAATTTAATCCCATTCTTCGCCAGTTCCGCGCCCGCAGCATTAAATACCTCGATTGCTTTGCGGCAGTCCTTTTCCGTGAAATCCCCGTTGTGCGTGATCCACGCACAGCCAGCATATTTGAGTCCCAACGCCTTGGCTTCCTTGACCACGTTGGCCAAATTCGTCTGGTAAGAGTCAAAAGCAAAATGTCCGCTAATGGGTTTCAAACCATTTTGATCCAGCATTTCCTTGAACTTTTCAGGAGACAATCCGTATGTTCCTGCAAGTTCGACATCTTTGAAGCCCAGTGCTTTAACTTTTTCCAGGGTCGCAGGCACATTCTTCGTGAAGTCTCCCCGCAGGCTGTAAAGTTGCAGGCCTATGGGTCCCTTGAAACTTTTGCCCGTCCCCACATCCGCCGCCTGCGCGGGCTGTTGGCCGATAAAGAGGCTGGCTGCCAATACAGATATGGCTCCGCCGCATAGTCTTAAAATTCTGTTCATCGCGGAGGTATATCGGGTTTCTCGAAGGATGAAAAGAGTGATTCTATCGAATGAGATACTGGGCGATTCTGCGCGCGGTCTCGCATGAAATAAAAAAGCCCCGGCCGGAGCCAGGGCTGGTCTTACAGGAGCGGGCGCTTTCGCGCTCAACCCCCAAATCACTTCTAATTATTTAGCCGCGTCATTGGCAGCTTTGGCTTTGGCCTTGTCAGCGTCAGCCTGAGCTTTGGTAGCGTCTTTGTTGGCGTCTACCTGTGCCTTGGCGGCATCAGTCTGGGCATCGACAATCTTCTTGTCGGCTTTGGACTGCGCATCATCCATCTTGCGGTTTGCATCAATGGCATCTTTTTGGACTTTTTCGGAGTCATTCAACGCCTTCTTCTCGGTGCGGGCTTCTGCGCCAGCCGATTCATTGGCAGTTTTGGTTGAATTGTCGCAACCCACGACAGAGACTGCGATTAAAGCTGCAAGAGCGATTCCTTGGATTTTCATAGTTGTCCTTTTGTTTACTTGATTGTTCACGAGGACAACGTGCCCGTATCGACAAGTTCTCTCAATCGAGCAAAGGATGCGCAATGTTATCAGCTTCGGCGCTTAAGCCCGTTAAGCAGGTTCCCTGACAGCTGTTTATTAAAGAATGCAGGCATCTGATGATTCCCCCTATGCCTGGGGCAGGCGTGCAGTAGGGCCATTAAAGCCCTCAGCTAAACGGCGGAGGCTCTTGTATGCGATGAGTAGGAACCGGTTTCCCCGGGCGAAAGTGTTCCAGATGGGTCACTTCCATTTGCCACAGCTCATTGTTCCAAACAGAAAATATTTGCTCAACGATTTGCTTCAACTGTTGGGGATCTGCCTCGGCTCGGAGGTTTACAATGATTTCGCCGCAGGAAATCGGATCTTCAAGTCGCTGCGATATTTCTGGTTGGAAATTGTTTCGAACCAGGTTTACCACAGCGGTATCCGTCAATGCTTCCTCTGCCGCCAGAGTCATCTTCAAGTGAGCTACCTCTACCTCATGCTTTGCCAGTTCGGCATGCAGCGCGGTTCCAAGCCCCTGGAGTAGTTCGTTTCCATCACCGCTCCCCGCCAGGGATTTAACCTCTACGGTGCAATTGAGCCAGCCCAGCAGGGCTTCCCCTTCGGCATAGACCTGGTAATCCACCTCCATCGTCTCTGAGTGGGATTGCGTTTTGGTCAGCAGATATGTAAACCACGCTTCCAATCCGTCCCCGGTCCGCGAAGAAACCACGAAAATTTTCGCCCGCGGGAACCGTCTGATCAACTCATCACCGAGCAATCGCCTTTGTTCTTCACTGATAACATCCGATTTATTGATCACCAAAATGTCCGCCTCTTCCAACTGCTTCAGGTAGATATAAACCACCTTTGCTGAAAACGTTTTGCCCTGGTCCAATCCAAGTATCGACATCGCTCGAACGGGATCCAGCACAACGCTCAGCGGTGAAATGACAAAGCGATCTCCATAAATACGCCGCAAGGGATAGCTGACCGTGGCCACAAGGTCCGTGCAGCTACCTACTGGCTCCGCGATAAATATATCTGGCCGTACCGAGGTCGAAAGC
>JAQGOY010000149.1 GCA_028293375.1 Verrucomicrobiales bacterium
TCCCGCATCTACGGTTCTTCCAATCCCCAACTGACCGGTTCCATCACCGGGATTCAGAATGGCGATGCGTTGGCTCCCTCGTTCTCCACCAGCGCCACCAGTGCGAGTCCAGCCGGCAATTATCCGATCATTGCATCCATCAGCGATCCGACCGGTGTTCTTTCGAATTATGAGACGACACTGGAAAATGGCAATTTGGCCATTACCACTGCCGCACTGACCGTAACCGCTAACAATGCAAATCGTGTTTATGGTTCAGCGAACCCTGAGTTCGGTTATACGATCACCGGTTTCATAAATGGGGAAGATGCGTCAACTCTCAGTGGTGTTCCGCTGGTGACCAGCTCCGCCACTCCTGCGAGCTCTGTTGGCAATTATCCCATCACCATAAGTGCCGGTAGTCTGAACGCGCCCAATTACAGCCTGGCATTGGTAAATGGATCGCTGATGGTTACACCTGCCTCGCTTTCGGTGACTGCCGACAGCACGAACCGAGTCTACGGCGACGCGAACCCTGTCTTCACAGGTGTCCTGGAAGGCCTTGTGAACGGTGACGTTATCACGGCAACCTACGCTTCCGCTGCCACCAACAGCACCCCTCCCGGTGCTTACGGCACCAATGATGTCCTGGCTATCATCCCCGGATTGCTCGACTCCAATGGCAAGCTCGGTAATTACTCACTGGTTGTCAGTAATGGAACGATTTCGATTGCTCCAGCGCCTTTGACGGTTTCTGTCGATGGTCAGTCGCGCGTTTATGGAACCATGAATCAACCTCTTGTTGCCAGCGTCTCGGGATTGAAGAATGACGACGCCATCGCTGCCATGGCCACCACCGTTGCGAACGCAGCAACTCCAGTCGGATCATATGGAATTAACCTTGCCTTCAATGACCCCGATCAAAAGCTGGCTTACTACACAGTATCGACAAACGCGGGAAATCTCATGATTGATCCAGCTCCTCTTACGGTCACAGCGGGGAACGCCATGATTTATGCGGGACAGCCGAATCCTGCATTCAGCGCCACCATCACAGGATTTGTAAATGCAGATGACGCTTCTGTGGTTACCGGTCAGCCTGCTTTCAGCACCACCGCCACTCCTCAGAGTCCTGCAGGCACTTATCCGATTGTTCCTTCCATTGGAACATTGCTCAGTGCCAACTACGTTTTTGTCAATTTCGTGGATGGAATCCTCGGCCTTGCTGGTCCCGACATCAGTATACAGCCGGTTTCCCAAACCGTGCAGGCAGGGCAATCTGTCACCTTTTCGGTGATTCCCGGCGGGACCGGTCCATTCACTTATCAATGGTATTACAACAACGCCGCCATCTTGAAGGCTACCAATTCCACCTACGTTCGGGCCAATGTTCAGCAATCGGTTGCTGGCGCTTATGGGGTGGTGGTCACCACGCCGTTTGGTTCAGTGCGCGCCAACATCGCTACGTTAACTGTCGTTGATATCGCTCCAATTATTCTTACTCAACCAGCCAGTCGCACGGTTGGAGCGGGGAAGACGGCGACTTTTGCAGTCAACGCAACCGGTTCGGATGTCCTCGTTTATCAGTGGAAATTTGAAGGAAACGATCTTGCAGGAGCAACATCGAAGACCTTGAACGTATTGAACGCGCAGTCTTCGAATTCAGGACATTATTCGGTTGTCATCACCAACGATTTCGGCACCGTCACCAGCACGGTTGTGAACTTGACCGTGACGAACTCACCACCGGCCATCGTCACTCAACCAATCAGCCGTTCTCTCAATGCCGGCGCCTCAGCCACGTTCGTCGTCTCTGCCACGGGATCTGATCCAAAGACCTATCAGTGGAAACTCAACGGTGCAGACATCGCAGGTGCAAACGCAGCCACTTATATTCGTAACAACGTGCAAGGCAGTGATGCAGGGGCTTACTCGGTGGTCGTCGCAAACAGCTACGGTTCAGCCACCAGCGCCAACGCAACCTTGACGGTCAATGACGTGGTTCCAACCATCACTTCGCAGCCAGTCAAACAAACAGTCGCGCAGGGCAGCCATGTCAGCTTCAGTGTCAGTGCCACCGGAACTACGCCCTTCACTTATCAATGGAGATTGAATGGAACCAACATCCTGGGAGAAACCGCCAGCATCCTGGACATTCCAGACGCCCAGGCGATTCATGCAGGTAATTATTCCGTAATCGTCGGCAACAGCGTTGGCAGCGTGGTCAGCGTCAATGCTCTTCTGACCGTGAATGTCCCGGCGGCAATTGTGGTTCAGCCTGTTGCTTCTGAAGTCAAGGCCGGTTCGAGCGCCACCTTCACGGTGACCGCGGTGGGATCGCCAACTCTTCGCTATCAGTGGCTCTTCAACGGCACCAACATTGTCGGAGCCACTCGCAGCAATTACACCCGGGCAAATGTGCAGCAGGCCACCATCGGAATGTATTCTGTGATTGTCACCAACACCTTCGGCTCCGTAACGAGCCAGGAAGCCGAGCTTTCTGTCATCGATCCCGTCATTCTGACGCAGCCATCCAGTATCTCCACCAATGCGGGATCAACGGTCACGTTCCGCGTCACGATGGCAGGAACGAAACCATTCGCTTATCAATGGCGGTTCAACGGTGCCGATCTTCCTGGCGCGACGAATTCGACCTTCACTCGCTCTGGTGTCCAACAAAACGTCGCGGGCCAATACGCTGTGACGGTCACCAACGCCTATGGAACCATTACCAGCGATCTCGCTGTGCTGACCGTCAACGAGATTGCTCCTGTTATCACGACCCAGCCGGTGAGTGTTACGGCTGATGCGGGCAAAACCGTTTCCTTCTCAGTCAAGGCCACCGGTACCACCCCATTCACTTACCAATGGTATTTCGAGGGATCTCCTTTATTAAACGCTACTAATACTTCCTACTCGCGCGCCAATATCCAACAGCCTGTCGCCGGATCCTATTACGTGATGGTCGCTAATCCCATGGGAAGCACTGCCAGTTCCAACGCTGTGCTGACTGTGACGGATATCGCTCCCGTCATCACCACCCAGCCACTGAGCAAAACGAACTTTGCCAGCGCCACCGCCACCTTAACCGTTCGAGCCACCGGAACATTACCGATCGGCTATCAATGGTACAAAGACGGCGCGGAAATCGTTGGCGCGACTTCCAGTAATTACACCCGCGCTAATCTCCAGGCTGCCGATCAGGGCAACTACACTGCAGTCGTCACGAACTACGTGGGGTCCGCCACCAGCCAGATTGCCCAATTGGTTGTGGATAGCCGATATGTTCCAGTGACAGGCGCCTACAATGGTCTCTTCTATGAAACAACCGGTGTGAATCACGAAAGTTCCGGGTTCGTCTCCATGACTGCAAATCAATCCGGCACTTACAGCGGAAAGGTAATGATCGATGGCGGCACCTACACCTGGAACGGTCAGCTCGACCTCACCGGCGCTGCCATGAAAGTCATTACCCGCAGCAACGCGACATCCCTGAACGTAACCTTGCAAATCAATCTCGATTCCGGAAGCGATCAGGTCACCGGCCACGTCACGGATGGAATTTGGGATGCCCCATTAATTGCCGATCGCGATGTCTTCACCGCCACCAATAACCCGGCGACCAACTATGCCGGACGCTACACCCTGGTGATACCTGGCTCAGCAGACTCCTCCAGCGCCCCTGGTGGCAACGGCTACGGACTGGTCAATGTCGACAATGACGGTCTCGTCACCTTCACCGGCGCTCTCGCTGACGGCGTGGCTCTGGCTCAGAATGTTTCCATCTCTGCCAATGGTGACTGGCCACTCTATGTCGGAACCTACGGCGGAAAAGGCTCGGTCCTGGGTTGGTTGAAATTGACCAATTCGCCTGCTCGCACTGTGATCGGAACGGTCAGTTGGATCAAACAAGCGAGCCCCGGCGACGCCTATTACGCGAATGGATTCACTAATCAGGTCTCGATCATGGGCTCCGGTTACGACGCTCCTTCCCTCGGCAATGCGGCGTTGACCTTCACGAATGGATTCCTGATTGCGGAAGCAGGAAACCTCGGTCTGTCATTGACCAATGCTGTCACCTTGAAAACCAACAGCACAGTAACAGTCGCGGCTCCGAATATTAACAAGTGGAAAATCACCTTGACTCCAACTACTGGGTTCATGACCGGCACATTCATCGATACCGCTGCCAGCCGAACCAATACCTACAAAGGTGTCCTGCTCCAAAACACGAACATCGGTTTAGGCTACTTCCTGGGATCGGACCAAAGCGGAGCAGTCTATTTCGGAGAATAAAAGGCGATTAAAGAAACTTAAGTCCCATACGGGAAGTTGCGAAAGCAGCTTCTCGTTTTCGTTAATAACAAGTCAGTCAATTCGTGCGAAGCACTTCGCCGTTTTCGCGCCTCTGCCGGGCGCGATTTAAATTGGGTGATATTTTTCTGAAAGAAAATTTTTGAATTACTCCAAAACGGCAATAGAGGGCAAAGATCCAGGCTACACTAAAGCGAGACAGGTCTTTTATCCTCCGAACACTGACATCCAGCGATATGGCCAATCTGCGATATAAATTAAAATCGCAAGCCTCGGATGGGGCCGAGGCTTTGCCCCAGCCAGGTATGGCCTTCGCCTGGACGGCAGGTCCCCCTCCTGGCTGGGGCAAAACGAAGGACCCGCCGAGGATCGCGGTTTTAAACACACACTGCGAATGAAACGGAAAGGCGAGACCACTTCAAAAAGCTTAAGAATAATCTCACCCGCCTTTAATCACACCATCCACTTCCCTCAACACAAGTTCCTGATTGCAACCAATCCCGGTTCTCCCCAGGCTTTCAGAATTACCGTAATTAAAGATTCATATGAATTTCTTCACCGATGACATGCGGCGGAATCCATTTCCGGTTTACGATCAAATGCGCTCCGTTTCCCCCGTGTTCAACGTGCCGCCTCCCTTCAACATGTGGATGGTCTTTGACTTTGAAAACGTAAAACGGGTCGTAAACGATCACGAGACCTTCAGCTCCCGCGTGCCGGCTCCTGACAACTGGTTTCTTTTCTTCGATCCTCCCCAGCACTCGAAATTGCGCGCCCTTATTTCGCGGGCATTCACTCCAAAATCGATCGCCAGCCTGGAAGGACGCATCCGCAAATTGTCCTCTCAATTGCTCGATGATGCCCTGGCCCCTAACCAATTGGATCTGGCCGCTAAATATTCAGTCCCACTGCCTATGAAGGTCATCGCTGAAATGATCGGCATTCCCGCCTCCGACTGGACTCTGTTCCGCGACTGGAGCGATACCATGTTGAAGCTCAGTTACTCCATGAGAGGAATGGAAAAAGATGCGGAAGCCGCGAATGCGCTTGCCGCCTTCAGGACTGTTACTTTGGAAATGGATGCCTATCTCGCCAATATGATCGAGCAGCGCCGCACCGATCCATGCGATGACTTGCTCACCCGGTTAATAGAAGCGGAAGTCGATGGCGAAAAACTGAAACACAATGAAATCCTTGGCTTCTTCCAGCTATTGATCATCGGTGGACAGGAAACGACCACCAACCTGATCAACAACTCCATGCTCTGCTTCATGGAGAATCCAGATCAACTTGCTCTCTTGCGAAAGTCACCCGAGTTGCTCCCCTCGGCCATCGAGGAAGTGCTGCGTTACCGCTCGCCTTTGCAATGGCTCATGCGCACCCCAAAGCAGGATGTCGCTTTGAACGGGCAAACAATCCCTGCGGGAAATTTGGTTTTGGCGATCGTCGGCTCTGCCAATCGGGATGCAAAACAATTCCAGAACCCAAACCAGTTTGATATCACGCGCACCCCAAATCCTCACCTCGCCTTCGGCCACGGAATCCACGCCTGCCTGGGGGCCGCCTTATCACGAATGGAAGCAAGAGTTGCACTCCAGGATATTCTTGCCCGGCTGGACCACTTCGAACTCGCCAGCCAACAACCGTGGGAACCGCGCAAGGCTTTGCACGTCCACGGGCCGGCAGCGCTTCCACTTAACATTCGAATACGCTGATATTCTTTGGTCCAGACGAATCATCATGCTACTCATCAACGCTTGTCATTACTTGTGCTTGTTTCAGTTCAGCGATTTCTCGACGCAATAGCCGAATCTCGTTTGCGAGTTCTTCAACGCTCGTGTTTTCCATTGGTTTTGGTCCCGCGAAAATTGAAGCAAACGTTGCGGTGAAAATAGCAAAAAGAGTTACCCCGCAGACCATCAGAATGGCAGCGACGACTCGGCCAGAAGTCGTCACTGGGAATTTGTCGCCGTAACCCACCGTAGTGATGGTACTGACCGCCCACCAAAGTGCGTCCCCAGCGGTGCGAATATTTGCCTGAGGGTCGGTTTCGACGTTCAGAATTGTGATTGCCGAAAACATGATAAAAAGCGCACTCATGGCAATCACAGAGCCTATGCTCGAATTGATACGATGCCTGAAGAGAACCTTTGTGATTACCTTGATGGAGCGAATGGATCGAAGTATTCGAATGATACGAATCATGCTGATTAAGCGGCCCCAGCGGAACATGTCCAGATTTGGAATGCTCGAGAGCAAATCAATCCATCCCCAGCGTAGAAATGCTAATTTGTTTTTAGCAGCACGGAATCTCCAAAAAAAATCGGCCAGGAAAACCATGCAAATACTGTTATCGAACCAGTTTAACAACCTGGCAAGTTCCGGGGCAAGTTTCCAGACCGTGGAGACAAAGGCCGCGCAGATGACATAGACAGAAAGCGTGACGAGAATCAATTCACGCGCAGTAATCTTCTGCGAATCTGTGCGGGTGATGAGCACTTCGTCATGAAATCATAATATTATTATCGTGGCAATCTCACATTACTGGCCATTTCAAAAAGTAAGGGCGCATTTTTCGATCTGACAGCTTATTAATCCTGATTTTTGCCTGTCGCAGGAAGGTTCATTGATGTTATCTCGCAATTGACAAATATACCGACGGAGTAATAAAACTACCCAAGGAAAACCTTCAGGATGTCACAATACCACTATCAAATCACGATTCGCCATGATGGGCTGGGCAAGTATCGAGTCATTCGGGGATCGGACCGCGGATTGGTCGAAGGAGCAGCCCTGGCTCAGCAAAGAATATGGAATGAGCAATACGCAAAAAAACTGGAACTATCAGAACGCCGCCGGGAACGTGAGGATAAAAGGAATGAACTGGAAGATAATCTCCAGGAAGCAAGTGAACGGACCCGCGAAGCGGCGACTTTCATCGCGGATTTACGCAATATACTCCTCAAGACTCTACAAGTGGATGATCGAATTGATTGGGATAAACTTAAGCAACTGCAATCATTTTCCCAGCCGTGTCCTGGAGAACGTCCGTATCTTCCTCCCCCCCGGGAACCTCAGCCCGACGAAAATTGTTATCGTCCTCAACTGGCTTTAATTGACAAATTTCTACGTTCTTCAGCGGAGAAAAAAGAGCAAGCTGCGCGTGCATTATACGAAGCCGACCATTCGAAGTGGCAAGAGCGAACCGCGGCAATCCAGGCAACCAATCAAAGTATTTACTTATCGAATGTTACGGAGTTTGAGTCTTGGCAAAAGCGCTTTGCCGAATATGAAGCTGCAAGATGCACTCACAATGATGGAATAGACCGTCGCCGACTCGATTATCAGTCCCTCAAGCCTGAAGCTATTCTAGATTACTGCGATCTAGTGCTTTCACAATCCAGTTATCCCGAATGCTGTCCGCAAAACTTTGAGCTGGATTACGAACCAACTCTCAAAACAGTGATTGTGGAATACCAGCTGCCTTCCCTTGCAGATTTTCCTCGTGTACTCGAAGTTAAATATGTCCGCTCGAAGGGTGAGTTTGTCCAAACGGAAATTTCAAAACGAAATTTTGAGGAATTCTTTGAAGATTGCATCTGCCAAATTGCAATTCGCACATTACATGAACTATTCGAAGCGGATGTTGTGCGTGCCTTGGATGCTATCATATTTAACGGCATGGTTCGCGCCGTAAATCCGGGAACGGGTCATATTGAAAATAAGTGTATATTGTCTGTTAGAACTGAACGTGCTATTTTTTGTGAAATAAATCTTAGAAACGTCAACGCCCGGGCCTGCTTCGATTCGCTCTCTGGCGTCGCTGGCTCGAAACTTTCTGATTTGAATGACATAAAGCCGATTTTAGAAGTCAATCGAGAGGGAAAGAGATTCTCGATTGCAGAGGACATAAGTGGACTCAAGGCATCTGCAATCAATGAGTGGTATGAGATTATTAAATTAATTTCTTCCCCAAAAGATTGCCATTTTTTGAAGGTTGGATGTATTGCGTCATTAGTTGGCTTTCCTCAGCATGAGAAATACACTGCCTCTTTGAGTCGGGAACTTGCTAATGCTGTCCGCGCGAGAGGATTTGCTTTGGAGCCGGATGCCGCTTTGGGAGGCTTGCCTTACAAGTCGGAACATGAAATCTCACTTTTCCGACCGCTAGCCGATAACGTGAGCGCCGCTTATGTGGGTGCCTCTGCGTTGCTTCAACTATGCGTGATGATTGCCGCCGCCGATGCTCATCCAACAGATTTGGAGATGAAAGTAGCTCGAGACTTCATTAACAAGAATTCGACGCTTACTCCCCACGACCGCCAACGCCTTCACTTTTTAGAAAACCTGCTTTGTCGAAATCCTGCTATGGCCAGGCGACCGCTTTCACGTTTGGCAAAACGGCTTCCCGTCGAGCAACGGCAGATGGTGGGCGAAGTATTAGTCTGTGTCGCCGGTGCTGATGGAATTATAACCTCCAGCGAATGGGTTGCTTTAGATCGCGCCTGCAAGTCACTTGATCTTCCCGTATCTGCCCTTGAGGACATCCTCCGGCGCCTCGGGGCAAGTTTTGAAGAACCCGTTATGATGGCCGCTGAGCCGGCCGAGCCCGGAGAACCTTTGCCTGTCCTCAGTTGTGCTCCCGACACAACCAAACCACCTGCATTTAAGTTGGACATGACCCGAGTTGCAGCCATCTCTCATGAGACTGCTCAGGTGATCGACTTGCTGTCGACAGTCATGCGGGAGGATGGAAGTAATTCTTCAGGTCTGCGCGGCACTACCGTTATCCCTATGAATGCGATTTCAAGAGAAGTGCCCCACCCGCTCGGGTCCCCTGCATGGCTGGCGTCGTTGAATTCAAAGTATCACTCCATCGCCATGGAGATATTTACGAAGTCAAATTGGACTCGGGCCGAATTTCAAAACCTTTCAGCTCAGTTTAAGCTAATGCCGCTTGATGTCTATGATGCGCTGAATGAATGGTCCGACGAACAACTGGGCGACTTTCTCATCGAAGGAGAAGACCCGGTGACGGTAAACAAATCGATTTTGCCAAACTAGTTATGTCCGAAATTAAGCGTCGCGAACGGGACTCAATTCTTCAATCACTTCAAGCCGGACTAGTTCCACGGCTCGGCCTCCATTTGCTCCAGGTCGGGCGGAAAGACGAGGTCGCCGCGTTGCTGAAAGACCTTGAACGCATTCAAGAGGGTGGCGCGGCCTTTCGAATTGTTGTTGGGCGTTTCGGGAGTGGAAAGAGTTTCTTTCTTAACCTTATCCGTAACCTTGCGTTACAGAAGCGGCTGGTCGTCGTTCAGGCTGACATCACAATGGAACGACGAATCCGATCAACAGGAGGCGAGTCTCGTGCGCTCTATTCGGAGTTGATGCGAAATTTAGCCACTAGGGCCAAGCCAGAGGGTGGAGCGCTTCGCAATCTCTGTGAAGGTTGGTTATCTGATGTTCATCACACTATTTCCAATGCGGGTGGCCGGGAGGAGGACGTGAAACGTCGAATCTATGAAGATTTGTCGAGTCTGCAGGATTTTGTGGGAGGTCATGCCTTTGCAGAGGTGATGACGCGCTATTACGTAGGTTACACAACTGATAATGAGGCGCTGCAGGCCAATGCACTTCGCTGGTTGCGTGGAGAATACTCGACCAAAAGCGAAGCTCACGAAGACCTGGGAGTCAGGCAGATTATCGACGACGAGAACTTCTATGACAGCCTTAAACTCATGGCAGCCTTTTGTGCCAAAGCAGGGTTTGGCGGTCTTCTTGTTGGCTTGGACGAGTTGGTCGTTTTGTCCCACCGATTACCCAGCACGCGTTCCCGACAAGCGAACTACGAAGCCCTTCTTGCGATTATAAATGACTGCTATCAGGGTGGTGCGGCAAATTTGGGGTTCATTCTTGCCGGCACCGACGAGTTTCTGGAAGACAAACACCGCGGATTGCATAGCTACGAGGCACTCAAATCACGTCTGATCGAAAATAAATTTGCCAGCGAAAATATCAGGGACTTTTCCGGTCCTGTTGTGCGGCTTCAAAACCTCACGCCTGAAGATTTGTTTGTTCTGCTTCGGAATATTAGACACGTCCATGCCTCAGGCGATGTAAGTAAATATGTCGTTTCTGATGAAGCGCTAATGGCAGTTCTGGAAAAGGCCAGTGAAACATTGGGAGCGGAATATTTTAAAACGCCGCGGGAGGTAGTGCGTTCTTTTGTAGGTCTTCTCAATCTTATGGAACAAAATCCTGAGAGAACGTGGCAAGAGTTTGTTGGACCAAGCCTTATTCCAAAATCCAAAGCTCATGCGTCTGCAGAGGAGGAACTCGCTCTTGGACTCTCGCCCTCTGTCGATGATTCTGACGAGCTCCAAACCTTCAAACTTTGATGAGCTCTCAGGCTTTTTCGCTACTCCACAGAGGAGTTCAGGAGGCAATTTTTAAGCGAGGTTGGAAAGAACTGCACGCGATTCAGGCTGAGACCATCCCTTGGATAATTGAGGGTCATGGTCATTTGCTTATCTCGGCGCACACAGCAGGTGGAAAAACCGAGGCAGCGTTTCTTCCTATCATATCTACCCTAGCGAATAATCCTCGTTCATCAGTTCAGGCTCTCTATATTGGCCCACTTGTTGCACTAATTAATGATCAGTTCGAGCGGTTGGAAACACTTTGTTCGGATGTCGATGTACCTGTTCACCGTTGGCATGGTTCTGCTTCCGCAACGGAAAAGCGTAAACTTCGCGATTCTCCTGGGGGTATTTTACTTATCACCCCGGAATCTTTGGAATCGAATTTCATTAATTATGGAAAACACCTGCGACGGATATACGCGGACTTAAAATTTATAGTTATTGATGAATTGCACTCCTTCCTGTCTAGCGTGCGAGGAGTGCATCTCCGCAGCTTAATTGCACGACTCGTTGCAGCGACCGGTTGCAACCCACGCCTGGTTGGACTATCAGCAACTTTGGGAGATCCCAACCACGCTCGTTCTTTTCTTGCACCCGATGCACCCGAAACGGTGAAACTTATAACTGGCAAGGGTGATCTTACTTTACAGTTTGGAATTAAAGCCTACCTGCATAACGAAAGTAAGGACTTGGGTTATTTGCCGCGATGGCATATAGGAGATCTTTACAACACTCTTGAGGGGCTTACCACATTCCAAGCAAAGGAAAAGTACCCGCTCCACTCAGTTCTCCAAAATGATCCTGATGACTCACAATCAGTCACAACTGATGAACTTGATGACATAGCCAGTCACATTCTCCATAGATGTAAAGATCATACGAACCTGATTTTTGGAAATGCAAAACAGAGCTTGGAGGTCCTTGCTGATCGTTTACATGCTGCAGTAAAATCTAGTGGCTCGCTTCAAGATCCCTTTCACGTTCACCACGGATCCTTGTCCAAAGAAGTGCGCGAAGAAACAGAGGCCATTCTAAAAAGCGGTAAACCAGCAACGGTTCTTTGTTCCAGCACTCTCGAAATGGGGATTGATATAGGCTCGGTATGGCGAGTGATGCAACTTGATGCCCCATGGACGGTGGCTTCGCTGCGTCAGCGTATGGGACGTTCTGGAAGGCGCGAAGGACAAACTGCGAGAATGTGCGTTTATTCACGTGATGACTCACCACACAAAAAAAGTTCACTCACAGATTTGCTTTTCCCCAAATTGCTCCGTGCAATTGCCCTCGCCGAATTAATGTTTTCAAGGTGGCTTGAACCGCATGATGGTGACCGATTCCATCTAAGCACCCTAGTCCATCAAATCCTCAGTTGTCTGCGCGAAACAGGAGGAATGAGTTCGGAAGCGTTATTTTCAATCTTAATCAATCGTGGGGCTTTCCGGAAGGTCTCGAAAAGAATGTTTTTAGGTGTCTTGAGTTCGCTGGGAGAATGTCATTTTATTGAACAAATTCCAACGGGTGAACTCATTCTTGCACCGGAAGGCGAAAGCGTTACTGCGAATCGGGACTTTTATGCTGCTTTTGCCTCCAGCGAAGAATTTATTGTTCGCCATGACGAAAATGAAATTGGAAAACTTCAAAGCTCATTGGTGCCGCCTATCGGGGAAGATATAATCCTGGGTGGCAGACGCTGGCGAGTGATCGATGTTCACTCAACTTGCAAGACAGTTTTCGTCTCAGTATCTGAAGGAGGAAAAGCTCCGTTATTTCGGGGTCCCGGAGGAGAAATCCACAACAGGGTTGTAGATGAGATGCACATCATTCTTTCAAGCGACTCCGAAATACCTTATCTCGACGGAGCAGCTCAAACTCTACTTAAATCAGCGCGCGCCATGGCAAGGCAGTCCGGTGTTCTGTCGGCCGGTTTCATTGTCCGTGATAATTCCATCCAATGGTTCCCCTGGCTTGGGACACGCGGCTTTCTCACATTGGAATTACAGGCACGCTGCAGCGGCATCGCGACTGAATCCGATATTTTATCGATCACCTACAGAAATACTAACTTTCAGCAATGGCAGGAGCACCTGTCACTGATTGGATGTGGTGAACGCACAGCGTTAGAATTGGCGAAACACATGAAAATAAAAACCTTTGAAAAATTCGACGAAACCATTCGGGAAGAACTTCTTGACGAAACTAATTCGCGCGACCGTTTGGATTTGGCATCAGCTTCATCCATCGCCCGAAAAACGCTTTTTCATGCTAAATCAATTTCGCATTCCTGAGTAATCCGGGCTGATTGACGGTTACTGTGCAAAACTAAATTTTTTAACAGGTCGCGCTCGGATGATTAGCTTAGCTTGTTGCGCAATAAACAAGACGCTTTCAGGAAACTGTCATAAATAATTATCTGAACCAATTGTCTTTGATGAAAATCCTGAGTGATCCAGGGCGCATGGTAACCAAGAGTAAAAAGGTCTTTAAACTCCACACTTTCGCCCGGTTGTAATTACCAAATGCGCCCTACCGTCGGTTTGATCCTCGGGCCATTTTCATTGCTCGTCATGGAATAGTGCATCTTTAATGCGCGAGACAATCTTGTCAGAATTTGTTAGATGATGATCCAAAATCCGTGCTATGGTCCTGCTTTGTTTCCGTATTATTCGGTTTATATATCTGTTTCTTGGCTTGTTTCTGGCACCGCGCGAACCTCAATGACGCTATTTTCCCGTCCCACAGCTACCAAGTAAAGGACAAGACTCCAATCGCAAGGCGAATCGACACATCTACTTGCACGTCACCAAACCCCGTCGTCGGTTCATTCTGAAAACCGTCTATGTTTTGCTGGAGCAATTGAACATCCAGTGGATCCCAAATTTGTCCACGATGCTCCCAAAATAGGCTCCCCAAAACATATCCTGCAGCGCCATTTCCACCTTGCCTCCTTCCGCTAGCCCTTTGAAAAGGCGGTCGGTTTCCGCACGGCTGTCCGGCTCAAGATTGATGAACATATTGTTGCCCGGAGTCAGCTTGAATCCCATGGATTCCGGTGCATCGGTTCCCATCAGAATATGTCCGCCCAAAAGTGGTAATTCGATATGCATGATCAGATTCTTGTCCGCGTCCCCCATTGCAGGCTGGTCTGGACAAGCGGGCACGTCTTTGAAACGGGCTATTGGGCCGCAAAATTCAGTTTTGAAAACAGACTTGTAGAACAAGAAAGCGTCTTCAGTTGTGCGAACGAAGTTGAGATAGGTGCTTACACGAGCCATGGGATTGTTTTTGTTAGGTGGTTGTTGTTTATGTTCGGTTTTTGCAAGATTAAGCTTTCGCCAGATACTCAGTGAGTTGGTCCAGGGTTCCCGTCCAGCCCTGTATCATTCCGTCATGGGCGGCATCGAAGGTTTTCCGTTCGTCTTCAGTCGGGTTTAATGGGGTCCATTCAATCGTCACTTTTGTTTGGCCTCCCTCCTCGGTGAGGGTGGTTGTGGACAGCATTTCCAATGGCCAGGTCGTGCTAAAGGGATGGCGGGTGATTCCACCATTCGCGTCCGAGAAAGAATTTACCAACACGATTTTTGCAGGCTCATCTATCACACGATAAGTAAATTTGCCCCACATTTCTTTGCCGTCGGGCGATTGCAGCGCGTAAAGAAAGGTGCCGCCGGGACGAAAATCCAGTTTGGCGGTCGTCATCGAAAATCCTTTGGGACTGAACCATTTCATCAGTTGCTCCCGTTCGGTCCATGCTTTCCACACCTGATCCTTTGAAGCCTTGAATGTGCGCGAAATGACAAATGGCTTGGCGGAGGGAGCCATCGTCACCATCCAGCCCACTCCAAAGCGGTCTGTCACCATCCCGAAGCGTGGCGACCAAAATGTTTTATTGACCGGCATCCCAACCTCGCCGCCTTCGGCCAGCGCATTAAAAACGCGATCAACCTCCGCTTCACAGGAGAGTGAGAGCGACAGGGAGAAACCCTCGAATTTGCCCTTGCCCGTTGAGCAACCATCCGACGCCATGATTACCGTCGATCCAATGCGCAGACTGCTATGCATGACCTTATTTTCGAACCCCGGAGGAAGCATTCCAGGCGGAGTCGGTTCCGGGCTATCTTTGTAGCGCATCAGCATCTCCACTTCTGCCCCGAGCGTTTTGCGGTAGAATTCGATTGCCTCATCACACCGCCCATTAAAGAAGAGGTAGGGTTGGATAAAATTGCTTTTTGAAGTGCTCATGACATTTTGATTATAAATTTTGTTTCAGTTCATATCTACAACGAACGAGCCTGCGCATTCAGGACATTTTTCTTAACTTTCGAATTATTGGTCGAAACATCGCCTACAGGATATTCGCTCCCCGAATCCTTTAAGCGCCAGAAACCCAGACTTCCTTCAGGGGCGTATTTTGGTAAATCACCCATTCATGGCTCAAGCTCCATTCTATGGCCTCCCTCCAGTTTCAAAAGCAGCGCCTTCCTATCCAGTCCCCCCGCGAATCCACACATGCCCCCATTCTTACCCACCACCCGATGGCATGGCACGATGATGGAGATGGGGTTCCGCCCCGTACTTGTCCCCGCCGCACGAATGGCATGAGATGCCCCAGCGCGAGTTGCAAGTTCACTGTAACTGAGTGTCTGCCCATAAGGGATCTGCTCGATTTGTTTCCAAATCGACTTCTGAAAATCTGTCCCCGTCGAGCGGAGCGGGATCGTGAAACGTGTTCTGTGTCCCGCGAAATATTCATGGAGCTGTTCTCCCGCTTGTCGAAGCAGCGCATGTTGCGCATCCCTTTTCCAATTCCCGCTCATGGCAGGAACGTGAGGGCAATCAACAAAATATAATCCAACCAGCCATTCTTCATCGGCCACCAGCATTAATTTACCTATGGGGCTGTCGATTACCGCATACGAGTTTGTGATCGCTCTTTTCTCAGTTGAGGAGGATTTTCGATTCGTTTTATTCTGCATCATGTTTTAATGTTCACCCACAATCGAATCGAATACTCGCCATTTTCGGTCATCGAAGTAAAAATATTTCCATGTCTGAAAATGGCGAGTGTTCTTGTGAAGATGAGTGTATCTTTGGGGAATGGAAGACTCCAGATCACTCTACAAAGCGCTAATCGCCCGCGATTCCCGTTTCGATGGTCTCTTTTTTGTGGGCGTGACTTCCACAGGAATCTATTGCCGCCCCATCTGTCCGGTGAAACCGCCAAAGGAAATCAATTGCCAATTCTACAATTCCGCCCAGGAGGCGGAGCAAAAGGGTTTTCGGCCCTGCCTGCGATGCCGCCCTGAGTTGGCTCCAGGCCATGCTCCAGTGGATAATTCACAGCGCGTCGCTCATCTCGTCGTTCAGCGCATCGAAGAAGGAATGTCGGACGACGAAAGTGCCCTGGAATCCATCGCCGCCGCGTTTGAATTAAGCTCGCGCCAAATCCGACGCATAGTCCAGAAGGAACTCGGAGTCTCCCCCATTCAATTGCTTCTGACCCGTCGTCTCCTTCTGGCCAAGCAGCTTCTTACCGAGACCGCTCTTCCAGTTATTGAAGTGGCCTTCGCAAGCGGGTTTTCAAGCTTGCGCCGGTTTAATGATGCTTTCAGCAACCGTTATGGCATGCCACCCACCCGGCTTCGAAAAAATGTCGTGGATAACTCTGCCTCAGCAAATGACTCCGGGGTTTCAACTCTTCTGCTTTGCTATCGTCCGCCTTACGACTGGCCAGGCATGTTGAATTTTCTCCAGAAGCGCCAATTGAAAGGAGTCGAGTGGGTTACCGAAGGGGTTTATGCACGCACTGTGCTATTGGGAGAATTCAAAGGCTGGATAAATATAACCCAGGCCAAAAAGAAAAACGCGCTCCTCCTCACCTTCACCCACAGCCTTGCGCCCGTGCTGCCAGCGTTGCTGAATCGCGTGCGCGATTTATTTGACGTGAACGCCCAGCCGGAAATCATCTCCAAACATTTCGCCGGCGACCCGATCCTCGGTCCTCTTGTCAAAGCCAATCCGGGACTCAGATTGCCCGGTGCTTTCAACGGTTTCGAATTGGGTATAAGGGCCATTCTTGGGCAGCAGATCACGGTCAAAGCAGCGACAACCATCGCATGCCGCCTCGCCGTCGCCTTTGGTGAACCCATCACCACTCCCTTTGCAGAGTTAACCCACCTGACCCCTTCACCTAAAAAACTCGCCAAAGCGACCATCGACGACCTGGCCAGCCTGGGAATCGTCAGTGCAAGGTGCAAAAGCATCATCGCCCTGGCTCAGGCCCAGTTCTCTGGAAAGCTCTCGCTGGACAGCGGAAACCACCACGATCCTGAAGTCACCGTTCAGCGACTCGCAGAGATTCCCGGAATTGGCCAATGGACCGCCAATTACATAGCCATGAGGGCTCTACGCTGGCCGGACGCCTTTCCAAAGGAAGACATAGCCATCAGAAATAATCTGGGAGGGGTTACGGCAAAACAAGCTGAACAAATGTCGCAACCCTGGCGCCCCTGGCGCAGCTACGCCGTAATGCACATTTGGAAAATGGCATCCATGACTCAGTCTGCAAAGGCAGTTCAAAGGCCACTCACTTCGAGTTCCCGCCGTTAGTTCCTGTTCCTTGGTTGCTAATCACGCGGGTCATAGTCCTTTTGACCTATTGTTTGCTTCTACTGCCGCGTTAAGATCAATCGAACCTCCAACAATACTATCATAACTTATGATAATTCCGACCCGTCATAACATCAAAAAAAGAACAGGTACAAAACATTGAGAACAATATGAAACACTCTAAATCATTATCCATGCTCCGCACTGCGGGGTGTGTATTACTCTCAGCTATCCTCATCCTGGGTGGGATGGGAACCGCTTCCGCCTTCGACAAACCCACCCGGGCTCTTGCCTATACCAGTTTCAAGAACGCATTCTATAATGCGAACGGCGGCGGTCCCGGGTTTTTCATTAACCAGCAGGGACATACCACTCAGCAGATGTCGTTTTGGACGATGTCGGAAATGATCGAAGTGACTGAGGATACTGTCGGAGTTGGCATCGAGCCAATTGCCATGGTGAATTCGTCATGCATCAATTTCACCAACAACAATAATAACTGGTGGAGCTGGAATTTGTTTAACGACGACCTCGCGTGGGCCTCCATGGCATTCAGCCGGGCCTATGCCATGACCGGAAACACCACCTGGCGAACTTTGGCAAAAAACGCAGCCGATGATGCTTGGAACCGCGGCTGGGACACGGCCAATGGCGGCATGTATCAAAGAGATCACAGTGGCTCAAAGGCCACTTGCGCCAATGCCCCGGCCGGCGACGCCTTCTTTATGCTTTACCAGAGCCTGGGCGATTCAAATTATAGAACCAAAGCCCAGCAGGAGTTAAATTGGATGAACGCAAACGGTGTTTACGATCCTGCATCGGGGAAAGTGATCGTTGGCCCGGGCGCAGGTAATCCTTCCCACTCTTACGATTGCGGAACCTATGCCACTCTTGCCTTGTGGCTGGGTGATAGCACCGCTGCGAACAAGGTGGGCGATTTTGTGCAAAGTCAGTGGGGCACAAGCATGCAGTCCTTCGGTCAGGGTTCCGACGCCGGCGGGTTCAATGGCATTTGCCTTCGCGGCCTGGCGCGAACTGGACATAATATCGCATTCTTGCAGGCGGCTTGTGATAAAGCATGGTCCTGCAGGAATAACAGCGGTTTGACCTCAGTCAACTTTGGCTCCCGCACCGCAGATGGAACTCAACTCTGGTCGTGGGATTGCAGCGATATGATCGCAGGAATGATGTGCGTGCCAGCGGCCCCAGCTTCCATCACCAGCGGCCAGATATACCAGCTCGAGCCCCAAAACGCGCTTGGTAAACGCCTGGATGTCACAGCCGGCGGCGGCGCTGGATCGAAAATGGAAATTTATACATCGAATAATGGCAATGGCCAAAAATTCAGGATCAACGCCATGAGTGGTCAAAGCGGCGTGTATCAGCTCGTGCCTCAATGTTCCACCACTTCGTGCCTCGACGTGGTCGGTAGTGGGATCAACACAGGAACACTCGTCGACATTTGGAACAACACCAGCTCCTTTAACCAACAATGGATTATCATACCCGTCGATGAAGCCAACCACGTTTATATGCTGGAACCGCTGAACGCGACTAATCTCCGCCTGGATGTTGTCGGCAATGGCACCGCCAATGGTACGGGTGTCGATGTTTGGACCTCCAACAATGGCAGTAACCAAAAATGGATACTTCATTGATCTCCTGATTCGAAGGCGCCCTCTCTCGGGGGCGCCTTCCAACTGCAAGGCATCACGAATGCGTTTTCAAGAAGTGGTAACAGTCCTGAAGTAAGATTTATTTATTATGAAGCGACATCCCGCACTCAAAATAATGGCCATCGCAGGCGCAATCCTGGTTGTGCTTCTGCTGCTCAACGGCTTGAAACCGCTTTCGCAAAGTGCGATCTCGCTTCAAACAAATGAATCAGGCAAATCAGCCACCGTCGCTCAAAGCCAGGCTCACTCTCTGGCTGTGCCCATTTCCTTTCGCAGATCGGAACGAAAAGAACCGCCTCAAGCGCCCACCCAAAACTGGCGCCAGCAACTTGCAGCTCTTCATGGGATCGGAAAATTGTTTGGCCTCAAGGGAGAGGAACTGATGAAACAACTTCAAGATTATGCGGAAGGTCTTGATGGGGAGAACTTACCCGCTGCGGTGCAGGAATTGCAGGAACTCCAGACGCAAAATCCAACGGAAACCGGCCGGGATCTCCAATTGCGCCTGCTTCAGAAATGGGGCCAGGCCGACATTCGTTCTGCTGCCGAATGGACAACCCAAATGCCTGCGGGCCTGGAACGCCAGGAAGCCATTGCCACCATGGCGGGCAAGTGGGCGGAGAAGAATTTTGCCGAAGCCGGAGCATGGGCCGGGCGACTCTCGGATAAGACTGAAAAACAAGGCGCGCTCGAGAGTGTGGCGGATGCCGCCATTTACCGGAATCCTTTGGATGCGCTGAAGCTTGCCCGCACCCTCGATGCAAGTCCAGTGCGTGACGATATCATTGCGCGAGCTGCGGGGATATGGGCATCCAAGGCGCCTGATGAGGCCGTGTCGTGGGCAAAACAAATTCCCAATGGGAGCTTGCGGGAACAGGCCATTTCGCGCATCGCAGTCAACTGGGCGGCAACCGATCCCGTGGCAGCAGGAAATTTAGCTGCCAATTCATTGCAAGCAGGTCCCATGCAGGACGCGGCTGTCGCCGCCGTGGTGCAGAGATGGAGTCAAACTGACGCGCCAGGAGTCACAACCTGGGTGAACCAGTTCCCCGAAGGTAAGTTGCGCCAGAATGCCACAGCCATGCTGGAGCACTTACTAAAAAACGGGCGACCCGTTGCCTTGCGTGGCGCCGGGGTCCACCCCTGAAAATAGAATCGTTTCAGCTTGTTGGGAGGGAGCCCACACCGGAAACTACCGAGACATCGGCTGGGCTGGCGATCACCTCAACTCAGCTTTTGCACTGCAGGTAATGCGCAACCGCTTCGGCCCGGCACCTCACGTGAAGCTTTTCGTAAATATTCCGCAAATGAGCGCGCACGGTAAAAAAGCTGATATTTAATTTTGCGCTGATTTCCTTATTTGCCATTCCCGTCGCAAGTTTGGATAGAATCTCCATTTCGCGTTCAGAAAGATTGGCCGATTCGAACTCTTTGGAAACTTGCTTTATCGGGTTTGGTTTGCGGAAGGTTTCAACCAGCATCCGTGCGATTTCACTGGTCATCGGCGCTCCCCCCGAGCACACATCGGAAATGGCGCTCAACACCTCTTCCGGCGCAGATCGCTTGAGCAGGTAACCACATGCGCCTGCTTTGAGCGCTTGAAATAGCAAATCACGATCCCGATAAACCGTCAGAACAATGATTAATAGGCGGGGCAAAACATCCCGCAATTTTGCAGTGCAGGTAATGCCGGACTCACCAGGCAATCGAATATCCATCAGAACGACGTCGGGGCGGCAGCGCGGCACCTCGATCAGCGCTATTTCGGCGCTTGGGCAAACACAAACGCAAACGCAATCCGGCGAGGAATTGATCCATTCTGCAAGGGCATTCCGAATGTCCGGATTATCTTCGACAATGCCAACTTTGGTTTTCATGAGCGCTGGTTATTACACGTTCCGGATTGGGGTTCTTTTGCGAACTGGGAATGCTTTACGATAGCTTAATTTTATTCAGTAAAGCGAGTAAAAACCGCGTGAAAAATGGAGACTCCGTGATGGAATCTACATCCTTTCCCAAGAACCGGTTTCACGGTGTCACCCCGTGCTCATGGAGACCTCCCGGCCCTGGACTGCACGTTCACAAAATCCTCGGGATTTCAGTTTAATGAATGACCAGGGAACGCTACAATTTTGCACCCATGAACCAGTTGCTCTATTTTCTTTGGAGAGCGTTTTTCGTCTGCTGCGTCCTTTTATTGTCATTTTCCCAACTGGATTTTGCCAGCGTTGCGGCTGCCAACATTACTCATCTCGATTCCGCAATGGTAACCACTCTTCGTGATCTTCGAAGAGCCGTCACCTGGGAGCAGGGACGGGTCGTGGCTTTCGATTTGAACGCCATTGTCCTGGGCGTGGATGAAAGGACAGGAACCGTGTTTTTAAATGATTTTTCGGGCACGGAGATTTTGGAAGTTGGCCTCAAAGGACTGGTTTTGAATCCAGGTCAACAGATCCGTCTGTATGGGACAAACTATGTCTCATATGCAGGGATAGGATTGGCCTTGGGGAAAAAACCGATCGTGGATGCAGATGGCGTGCATTCGCTCATTGAAAAGTCGGGCACCGTTCATCTGAAAGCGGGACGACACTCCGTTCGGGTTGTCTGGTTTAATCTGGGCATGCCCAGTGGCCTGAAGGTGGATTATTCGGGACCTCATTTTCCGCGACAAAAAGTTTCTGATGACGTTCTCCTTCATCTGGTCGGGGAGCCAGGTAACGAGTCTGCTAAATGGGTGCGCGGACTGACTTATCGTTGTTTTGAGGGGCAATGGCACATGCTTCCGGATTTTGGCAGCCTTGTGCCAATCCATGCTGGATTTGTTCCGAATTTTGATTTGAGCGTTGCTCACACCCAGAAAGACGCAGGCCTGGAATTTCAGGGATTTATTAATCTGCCTGAGGATGGTGATTATTCATTTTATTTGAATTCGGATGATGGCAGTCAGTTATTCATCGACTGGCTGCCGCCAAATATCACCGTTTCCGGGATGGCTCCTCTGCCAACACCGCTCCGTATCGATCCCAGCCAACCGCTACCGCTGGAAGCCAGTTGCCTTTGGGCAGAAGCGGAGGGCACGGTTGTTTTTTTGAGCAATAACGGCAGGAGTTCCGAGTTTGAACTCAACTCCGGTAAAACGAAAATGCGTGTGAACGTTCTGAATTCCACGGGAGGAATTCCCTCCTATTTGGTTCACAGCCGTGTGCATGTTCGAGGAATTTGTCTGGATACGGCGGATATGGAGGGCCACCGGCATGCGGGATTAATGTTGATGCCTTATTTTCAGGACTTGCAAGTGAACGATGTTTCTCCCGAGCAATGGGCTGCATTTCAAAGTTCGAAAATTGGTGAGTTGGGGACTAATAGTGGAATTGTGCATCTTCTTGGGCGGTTGAGTGTGAATCCCGAAACTCACCAGGTTCTCCTGGCAGATGCGACCGGTTCCATTCCAATTGAGCTTCTGAGCGGCCTTCCTCCCAGTTTAAAAGCCACGGTTGAATGTTTGGGAAGATGGACTTGGGATCCAACCAACGCTTTTCTCCATCAGGCTATTTGCCGAATAGACAAGACCATCTCCGGGGACCAGGCGAACGTGCTGCCCTTGCTGACCAACGCTATCCAGGTGCAGCAGTTAAAACCAGAGGAAGCGAACCTGAAATATCCGGTGACACTGCGGGGAGTGGTAACCCAGGTTGCCGAGGATTTCAGGAATTTGACCATCCAGGATTCTACCCGGGGTGTATTTGTCGGGAGCCAGGACACCTTTATCGCCAGCCGCCCTCATGTCGGCGATTATTGCCAGATTGAGGGTGAAACCCGGGCAGGTGAGTTTTCGCCTATCGTCATTTTGCGAAAACTTAATAAATTGAGCAACGGGGAAATGCCGCAACCCGTGATTCCAACAAGGGATCAACTCCTTAGCGCAAGCCTGGACGCGCAATACGTCGAAATACGCGGATTGGTGGTCGCCATTAAGGGTAATGAAATGACCCTGTTGAGTTCAGATGGCATGCTTCAATTGAATATTTCCCCGACCACTGAGGCACGCGGAGAATCCATCCTCAATTCGGTCATTCGCATCCGCGGCTGTTTGCTCGCCAATTGGAACGAAAAACATCACGCCGTGGCGCCTGTCATCCTGCGAAATGTGGAAATCTCGGTGGACGATCCTTCCTCCATGGATCCCTTTGATGCCGAGAAACTCGAGGCCGGCCAACTGAAAAAGTACGATGTTCGATTCGACACCTTTCGGCGTGAGAAAGTCTCCGGGCAAATCCTTCATCACAGCGCCGACATGTATTACATCATGGATGACGCCACCGGGTTGCGGTTTCGCCCCGCGCAGCCCGTGCAATTTGAGCCCGGTGATACTGTGGACGTGGTGGGTTTGCTGGAATGGGGCAAAGCTTCGCCACTTTTGCGTCAGGCCGTTGCGCGCAAAACGGGACATTCACCACTTCCTCCACCACGTGAGCTTTTGATGAATAACCTGGATGACAGTTACGACTCCACCCGCGTCTGGGTGGAAGGCATCTTGGTGGATGTTAAACGTTATAAATCGGAGGAAGTATTCGAACTGCAAGTCGGGCCTAGGGTTTTCACTGCGCGCCTTGACTCACAAGGCCTTTCCGGAACTTCATGGGCCGTGGGCAGCCGCCTGAAGCTGACCGGTGTGTTTTGCTCCCTGGACAGTAATCGATGGGAAAGTCATAAAGTGAATTCATTTGAATTGTTGTTGAATTCTCCTAATGACATTCAGGTCGTATCCCAACCTTCCTGGTGGACCCTGGAGCGCCTCATGGTCATGGTGGCCATGTTGATCGTCGGTTTGAGTTTGGCTTTTGTGTGGATTACGCTGCTGCGCCGGCAGGTGGAGCGACGCACGATTCAACTCAAACTCGAAATGAACCAAAGGGAACGAGCTGAGCGTGGACGCATCATTGAGGTGGAACGTTCCCGCATTGCCCGCGACCTCCATGACGATCTGGGTAGCCAGTTGACCGGCTTAAGCATGATGGCGAGCGTCAGTCCCGGGTTGAAATTGACCCATGAACAATCCCAAAAGAGGATGGTTGAAATTGCCACCAAGTCCCGGACCATCACCGTCGCTTTGGATCGGCTGGTATGGGTCATCGATTCTAAAAACGATACGCTTACCGCCATGGTCGAATACCTGGCGAGCTACGTGGAAGAGTTCCTGGCCAAAGCTGGAATTGCCGTCAGGTTCGAACTGCTTCCGAGTTATCCCGAATGGGTCATTGTGGCCGAAATTCGCAATCATCTGCTTCTTTCCGTGAGTGAGTCACTGAACAACGCGGTGCGACATGGTCGGCCCACAGAAGTGTTGTTACGATTGGTGCTGCAGAAAAACGAACTCGAAATTTTAATCCAGGATAACGGCTGCGGCTTTGAACCCGGCAATGGCTCATTGGGAAATGGTCTGGCGAACCTTCATGAACGGATGACCCAGTTGAATGGTCGCTGCCAAATTACGTCGCTCCCAGGAAAAGGAACCTCCGTTCAATTCAACCTGCCCCTCTCCCAGTCACCCCAGGAATCTCTGCCGCTATCGCAATAAATGGTACATTTACGGAAAGTGCTAGTGACCTAAACTCAATGTCGAACGTATATCGATTCCTAAACAAAAGCATGGCGCGAAAGGACTTGCAAAAATGGAATGCAGGAAGAGACTCGCAAAAAGCGGTTCGCTTGGGTCTTGGGAAACCTGTTTATTCCCAGCGAAGCAACCAAATAAGATGTCTTTCCAAACACGGTCTACCCATCTCCTCAAACAATTGAGAGGAGTAAACCCTTTCGGCGGGGATTGCCTGCCCTCGCGAGTTTCGCTGTTCGGTTTTGGGCGACCGACTTTGCCGTTTCCACATCTGTGGAATTACAAAAACCCGCTTAAGATTTTCGAGACGTTTTATTATGGTTCCGAGCGAGAAGCGGGTTCTGGAAAGCATAACCGTTATATTTACGTGGCAGGAATGCCACCGGTCTTGCTGACCCGCGAACCGGCAATTATCAAAGCGGTGCAGGCAGAGACGGGCGACAAGCCCGGGCAGTTTGACCGGGACACAAGTCCCATGGCAGGGATCGCCCGCGCAACCGGTACGGACTCACTGCTTTATTCCAATGGTTCCGTGTGGCGGAAACAGAAGCGTCTGTCCGCCGAGCCATTCAGTCGTGCCAATTTGTTTCAGCCGGAAAAATTTCACGGCTTCGAGCAAACCTTCCGGGAAACGGTCGCCAAAAGACTCGAGGCACTTCATTCCCACCTGGTGACCACCGGCCAACAGACGGTCCGCGTCGAACTTGAGCCCGAAGTCAAAGTCGTAATGCTGGAGATGCTGGTGAACAACTTTTTTGGCGGCAACGTTGCTTGCGAGGATTTGCGGGCTCGTTATGTCCCCGCCATCGAGATGCTCATCGCTCACATGATTGGTGACACTGTCGCGCCAAGGACTCTGACTCTCCTGGATATGCTGACCGGTCGTCACGCGATATTGAAGCAAAAGAGCATTGATTTCGAAGCCTTGACGGATATCGCGCTTTCCGGAAGAGCTGAGGGATGTGGATTGTGGAGTCAGTTTAAATCCGAGGCAACCAACCAAGCGCTCCGCAGCAACATTCGGGTGTTTCTTGCGGGTGCCATGGAGGCCACGAGCTCATTCGCGAGTTGGGCGTTATCCCATCTGTCGCGTCGACCGGATATCCAGGACCAGATTTATGAGGAGGTAAAAAACATGAGTGTTTACGACCCCGATAATCTCATGCACGCGGTCACCCTCAATCGCGTCTTGGAAGAGACATTGCGTCTGACCCCGGCGCTTTATTTTCTCCCTCGCCGTGCCACGGCGGATACCTGGATCGAGACAGCCGACCATCGAAAAATGTTTATTCCAAAAGGCACTCAACTCCGTCTCGACGTGTGGCATGCGAACCGGTGCGAGCAATTCTGGGGGAAAGAAGTGACGGGCTATCCCGCCGAAATGTTTGAGCCTAAACGCTGGGACATTCTCGCCCAGAAAGGAATTTCATCCAGGGACATGTTACATTTCGGGTTCGGTCACGGACCGCGTTTTTGTCCTGGAAGATACCTTGGCCTTCTGGAAGTTGGATTGGTCGTAGGTGCGGCTGTGAAAATATTCAAATTCACGGCCGTCAATGAGCGAGCGGAGGCAATAGCGGGGGTGTCAACCAAGCCAGCCGACGGCGTCTTGGTGGACTTGGAACTCCGTTCATGAAGGACTTTTTGATGAAATTCTCGAGAAATCTGATTTACGATAGCTATCAATAAGGGCGCCAATAGTAGTGTAAAGCAGCTAGTACCGCCGTAAAGAATCACACGATGAATCGGCCAACAAAACTCATCGCAGCCGCCACTTCCGTCGCGTTATCTCTGCTTTTCGTAATCGTATATGGTGGTTGCAACTGGGTTACCGTTCATCGGAACGCGGTGGGAATGTGGTATTTTTCATGGGAATACCTCATTCCGTTCGTGCCGGTGATGATCGTGCCTTATATGTCGATCAACTTATTCTTTCTCTCTGCCCCGTTTCTATGCAGGACTCGCGGAGAACTACGCACATTTGCACTCCGTATCTGCTTCGCCATCGTGATCGCTGGCGTTTGCTTTCTCTTGCTGCCTTTGAAATTTGCTGCGGCCTCTCCCCCGGTATCGGGCTGGATGGGCGGTGTTTTCAATTTTCTCCACCGTTTCGACCAACCTTACAATTTGGTTCCTTCGTTACACATCACGTTCCGGACCATCCTGGCGCATCTATTCGCCCGCCACACGAAAGGCATTGTGCGCGCGGCCAGCAATATTTGGTTCTGTCTCATTGGCTTTTCAACTGTTCTGACTTACCAGCATCATCTGGTGGACGTCATCGCCGGCTTTATTTTGGCAGCAGTCTGTTTTTATCTCTTCCGCGAAACCAAAGACCCCGCTGTGGATGAAACTGGGTGAAAACCGCACTTCCTTCACGAGTTTTGGCAACGTTTCATTTCATTGGTTTGGCCTTTTTCACCGCTCGGTGAAACACCCATTTTGAGTGAAACTCAGCGGTGTTGCTTTTTTCTAACACTCGAATTCTGCGATGTGGAGAGGCAGCATTAGCCATGTACAGATGACCTATAGTAACCTGGCGTTTAACTGAACCGTTCGGCGTGGGGAATTTATTCTCGCTGGACTGCGCGTATGTCTACGCGCATAATCATAGTTAGAATCCAATATGAACCCCTCCACAAATGCAATGAGACTATGTTTCGTTATGGTGCTCGTCCTGTTCTCGTCGGCCTCCAGCAGAGCTGAGGTATGGGAATCCCAGCCATTCAACTTCGCGATCACCCTGCCATTGGAAAGCGGATGGACACATGTCACTTTACCAGTTGGCATGATGAAGGTTTCGATCCGCTCTGCGGATCACACCAAAGTCATTGCCGTTTCTGTATCAGATATAGTTCCGAGCATTTCTGAGGAAGCCTTTGTGAAAAGCTTCAAAGACAGGTGGTTTGAGCACAGCAATGGTCAGGCGGAGGAGCGCACGCAAGTTGACGGTCGTTCAGCTTACCGACTGACAGACATTGCGAACTTGGCAGGAAATCAAGCGCATAGGGTCAATACTCTAGTGTTTGAAAGCGGTAAGTTCTACCAGATCGATGCGATCGGATTTGGGTCTGACCCAATGACTGATCCTGCTGTCCGAAATTGCGTGGCTAGTTTCCGATTTCTTACCCAGGCGCCACTCCCTGTCACCAAACCGTCATCCACCGATCCAGCCGACAAGTTACCAGAACGCATTGCTGATATTACGATCGTCGTCCTCATAGGCCTTGTTGCGGTATTTGTTCTCGTCAAAATAGTGAGGAAGAGACGTCAGTGAGAAATGGAACAGAATCCCAACTATAAGATAACCTGCCAATTGTTCCCGAACATTGAAGCCGTTATTTCCGATGACGAGGCTGGACCTCATGTAGGAATGATCACAAACCCGCCGAGAAATTCTTTTGTCTCAGCGTACGGATCATCATGGACAAGTTTCTTTCCGTCGCTCACGGAAACCATCGTCGCGGTCTGCGGTGGTTGCATCCTGCGCCAGTTACGATGACCCCAGCAGCACGAAGGGCCTTGCCGTAGGCCATCCCAGCCGCCCGCATCGCCGGGTCTTTGCGGCGTTCGGCGAATTCCTCTGAATCGTGAATAAGTAGTGCGTATTTCATAGCGGTTCAGTTCTGTTATCGTTTGATTCGTAATGTCCTCGGGAAAAATCTCCCAGGTTCACAATGATGACGTGCGGCAATGAAGCGTTTCGACATTTTGATGGAAAAAGTCTCGAAGTAAAACTGGTTTCAAATACCCCATAGCCTCCGACGTCGCCATTTCGAAATTATCTTTTCACCCAATCGAATCCTCGATATCCCCACTTCGACACAGTGGAATTTTTCTTCCTCTTCGAGCTTGATAAAGAAAACAAGACCCGTTCCCATACCGGTCATGAAAACACTACTGACCCTGGTCCTTGCACTAGGATTTATTTGCACCAGCGCTCTTGCCGATGCCCCGAAATCCGTCATTCACTTCATTACCGTCGCCTTCAAGGCCGATGCGTCCCCCGAAAAAATTAAGGCCGCTCTTGACGGAGCCCAAAAGTTGCCGAGCGAATACAAGGGCATCACCCGTGTTTGGACCAAAGCGCTTAAAGTCCAAAACGTCGAAGAAGCCAAAGTAAAGAAAACCCACCTGATCGCGATTGAATTTGTGGATGAAGCCGCCCTCAAGGCCTACACCGACAGCGATGCCCAGAAAAAGTGGTATGAGCTCTACCTCCCGATTCGCGAGCAAAGCACCACCTACGACGTCACCAACTGACGCGCTAAAATCCCGTCCGGCCCTTGAGCCGAACCGATAATTGACAGGGAAACGGCGCTAAACACCCCAATTGGGGGTGGCGATCACTCCGAGGGCGCCGGTTCCCGACATTGTCGGCTACTATTCCTTGAGTCAGCTGCTCTGAGGCGTTTCCTCGGGAGCGCGAACCGGGAGCAAGGTTGATCGGTTCCTCAGATGGATGTTACGCAAAAACATCACCCAATAAATCGGCGCGAAGATTGTATATTTAGCAAGGGCGAAATACCAAAAACCAAGTATTGTTAATACCGAATACTTGTAATTTCCAGAAGTGCCAATTCTAAACAGATGACCAATTGAAAACAATTGTGGAAACGGCAACCAGTTGGTGTATTGGCCTACAGTTGTTCCACACTCGGAACAAAAATGAGTTGCTTCAGAATGTGGGCAAAGACAGTGATAACAAAGTGGGACCGCATCATCCTTGGCGATATCCGCCGCAGTTTGAGCATCCCAGGGATCAGGAGCGGGCTGGACTTGGATGAGCCACTTTACGATTCTCCATGCCGCAAAACCCAGCAGGCCAACGGTTGCTAAGACGGCTATGAGCTTTTCGGGTTCGATTGCGCCGGAGTTGATTTGAGCCAAGACAGTCATTTTGGTGCCGATTCGAAAGTATTCCCTTTTTCAAGCCACGCAAACATTTCATTCCGTGAGCATCCGCTGGCGCATAGCGCGTGATTTCCCGTTAAAAAGGCCCCAATTTCCCCTCCATCCCGCCCAAAGCCCAAAATCAAATCCTCGACCCCAGCGCTGCGCGTCCCCTGGAATTGCCCGCCAATGACGTGACGGTTTTTTACGCCGCCGATGCCTTTGCTAAAAAAACAGGGCGAATAGTTTCACGACCTGTAATAATTCTTCCTTCCGCTGCGACTAATTAAATAAAGGTCCGAGATTGAATTCGACGCCGACAGACGAAAACAGGTTCCATGAACTGGTTAATGAGAATCGAAACAAAATTCTCAGGGTCTGCCGTGCCTACGCGTGGAATTCGGCGGATCAGGACGATCTGTATCAGGAAATTCTCTTCCAGGTCTGGCGCGGACTGCCTGCACTGAGGGAAAAACAGTTCGCCAACACCTGGCTTTATCGCGTGGTCATCAATACCGCCATTTCGTTCGTCCGAAAGCGGGCCTCAGGCTCCGACAGAATCGTTCATTTTGAACCGGCTTACATCACGCGCACCATTGAATCGCGCCAGGCGGTTGAAGAAAATCAGGACGACCGAATTGCGAGTCTTTACACCGCAATCTACAAGCTGAACCCACTCGAAAAAGCCCTCGTCACGCTTTTCCTGGAAGACTTCACCTACGAACAGATTGCGGAAGCAACCGGCATCAGTGCCAATAACGTCGGGGTCTTGTTGCATCGCGCAAAGAAGAAGCTTTCTCATCTGATGAAGGAGGAGGTCCGAAATGAATGACGAAGAGCTAAAGAAACTCTGGCAGCAGCAACCGCTGAGGAAGCCCGAACTCTCCACCGCCCAGGCGATTTCTGCCATGGAGAATAAAATGAGCTATTTTCGCCGCTCATTAAACGCGCGCGATCTCCGCGAACTGTTGGCCTGTGCTCTGTCGATCATCGTTTTTGGATTCTACGCTTTCAATGAGCGCATACCCATTGTGCGCCTCGGTTGGTTGATGGTCATTGGGAGCACGATATTTATAGCCTGGAAGCTTGTTCATACGCGCCGAACCAATCCACCTGCGCCACCCGGCGCGACAATTGTCGAATCTCTGCGCGCAGAACTCGATTCGGTGCGCGCTCAGTCTGGTTTGCTGGGCACGGTGCTGTGGTGGTATTTGCTTCCACCCGGCATCGGCTTGCTGGTCGCCACATGGGGCATGCCGGTCCACTTTCTTATCAAAATCCCTGTCACGCTGTTCTATTTTGCCATCTTTGCGTTCATCTACAGGCTTAATCAGCGGACACGCTCCAAACAACTTCTTCCCATGGAAGCGCAACTGGAGTCACTGCTCCGTTCCGCAGAAACCGGCCAGCCTTTGGATGAGGAGCATGTCACCAATCTGCGCCCCATCGTTCTCTCCATGGCAGCCACGGACCAGGTCAAGCCAGTTGAGTTCAAGGTGGCTTTCTGGCAGATTGCCCTTTACGGCGAAATTGGGTTTATTGGCATCTGGTTCTTTGTAATATTCTTCATGACCACCGGCTTTGGGGGCTTGAAACCCAGGCAGCCAGCTCCGGAGACCGTCGTGCAGACCGTTCGCGCGGAGGAAACAAATCGCTACTCGGTGGTCGCCAGGAGGATTACCGACCTGCTTAACGCAAACGATTTTGCAGCGGTGCAAAAGCTGTTCAACCGGGAAATGGGCAAGGCGCTGCCGCCGGAGAAAGCGTCCGAATTTTTCACGCGGCTCGCCGCCAATTACGGAAACATAGAAAAGGTCAAAGGCCCGATCCACAGCAGCCCGGACGGATGGATCGTGTTCTGGCTGGGTTGCCAGCGCGGCGAACTGAAGATGAGTCTGGCACTGGACGAGGATGACAAGATCGCCGGCGTTCTTTTCCGGCCTTCCATGAGCATCGGATGGCTTGCTCCCCGAATCTTCTGCTGGCAGCACCTGGTTTTGATCGTGCCATTCTTCCTCGCCGGATTGTTATTTTCCTGGCTGATTCAGAAAACCACCAGGAGAGCCGTGGGAATCAGCGCCTTGGGGATTCACCTGTGTGGAGGGCAAAACCTGATCCTGTGGGACGAAATAAAGCAAGTCCGACCGCTCCGGATTCTGAATATCTGCTCTCTCTGGTTGGTCCAGGAGTCAGGCGAAAAGATCGTCATGCCCTGGACTTCCCTGGAGCAGCATGCTGATCTTAAGGCAGCGGTCGAAAGCTTTGGCCCGGTAAATCATCCAATTCGCAAATTCCTCCCTTTGCTGAAACGACTCAATCCGAAATGACGGGCGGCCCGCCAATGACCGGCCAGTGAGATTACGCAACAACTCCTTGAAATAATTATGAATAAACTTGTTCACGCACTGTTGGTTTTCGCCTTAATGATGTTGGCTGACAATGCGTTGGCGCAGGACGAGGCTTCCTGCACCAAAGTTGCCAACCGGCTAATAATCCTGCTCAACGCTGGGGATTATTCCGGCGTTGAGAGCTTGTTTAACAAAGATATGAGCAAAGCGTTGCCGCTGGACAAGGCGAGGACTTTCTTCACCGGCCTGGCGGCGCAAGCTGGGAAGATTCAGAAACTGGATGACCCGAAGCAGGCTGCCGGATGGACAGTTTTTCCCGCTCATTTCGAGCGCGGGCTGATGGATATGTCTCTGGTGCTGGACCGCGAGGAGAAGATTGCTGGAATCAATTTCAAACCGCGCGCCGTATCGCCGCAATCTCCACAGAAAAAGCAGCCGGTCATGGACCCCTATGTCGAAGTTGTCAGCCGTCTCGTGGAATTAATCAACGCGACAGATTATTCCGGGATTGAAAATCTTTTGAACAAGGAAATGAGCAAAGCCTTGCCGCTAAAGGAGGCAACGGCGTTCTTTGCAGGGGTTACCGGGCAAGTGGGCAAAATTCAGAAGCTGAGTGACCCGAAACGGACTGCCGAAGGAGCGGTTTTTACTGCACAGTGCGAACGGGGCGTTCTGGAAATGTCACTTGCGCTCGATGACGAAAAAAGGATTGCTGGGCTCAACTTCACACCGGTCGCGGCCTCCGGGAAAGCCGAGGCGATAAA
>JAQGOY010000155.1 GCA_028293375.1 Verrucomicrobiales bacterium
GCTCCACATCGCTCAAGGAACGAATTGCCTCTTCTTTATAAGTTTCGTAAAGAAGCTTCGCCCGTTCATCCGCTTTTAATTCCTGGTAAAGACCCACAACCTCCATCAATTTCGCTGCTGCCTCTGGATCGCGTTTCCATAGTTTTTCGAGCAACGCGCGCTTTTCCCCATTGGCTCTCTCATAAGCCACGGCCAGCAGCAGGGTCGGCCTCATCCCGGTGATGTCGTTGGCATCGGCACCTTCCTGGAAGTCATTCACATCATCACGAATCTGATACGCAATCCCGAGCGCCTCACTGTATTTTTTCAGGGCGTCATGGACGGATTCATCGCCGCCGGCAAAAACCGCGCCGAAGCGAAGCGCCACTTCAAATGCGGGAGCAGTCTTTTGGCGAAAAATTTGCAGGACTTCAAGGGATGTTAACGGTTTGGGAGAATTGGCCCAGCCGAGCTCAGTCCCCTGTCCCCGGCAAAGTTCACGCTGACCTTCAGCGGCAATCATCATCATCTCTGTTTTTTGATTTGCACTGAGCGTGGTTGCGCCGATCAAACGATAACCTTCACCAATCAAAAGATCTCCCACATTCAAGGCTACGGCCTGTCCGTATTGCTCGTGAAGGGTTTGCTCGCCGTAACGGACCTTGTCTTGGTCCTCAATGTCATCATGTATCAGTGAGGCTTTATGGAAGCATTCAACAGCGATGGAAATTCGTTTCAAATCATCGGGAATGACCGCCTCAGGACTGGATCGTAGCGCCTGGTAGACCGCAGTGGTCAGAAACGGTCGCCAGCGTTTTCCCGCCCTTGCCAGCCATTCGCGGGCAATTGTTTCAGCATGGCCCTGGGGGTCGCCCATTAAGCGATTCATGGAATCCAAAGTGAACCAGGTTTGGACTTCATCACGAAGACCAGTCAAATCCAAACGGCGTGTCTTGTCATCGCTTGTCAGATGGATGTAGTCCCAAACCCAATCCAGGTCGACGTTAGTATCGATGCAATCATCCTGTAACAAAGGAATGGCAACCCCGGGGATGGCCGCTGCTTCCATGTAGGGAAAGGATTTTTCGAGGACAGGAAGGCAACTCACTCCGACAATGGCCTCTATTTTTCCAGTCTGGATCAGCGACATGACGATGGCCGAACCTTCTGCCACGAGAACCGCATAACCGAGTCGCTCTGCTTCCACCTGCAAATCCTGGATCGAACAAAGTCCGCATGATTTGCAGAGCAAGCCAAATTCATCGAAGGGAGCGGGACATTTACTTTCAACGCGGAGACACTTTGGAAGAAGTAGCAGACGACGCTCAAACGGAATCGAGGCAAGAGATTCGCGCCAGAGTTCGTTGTTCACGAGGACACCGATGTAGTCTCGATAAATGGGATCGCATTTCAAAAAAGCCACAATGGCATCGGCATGCTTTTTCAATTCATCAGTAGGGAGCGGAGGAACAGGATTCTCGCGTTTGACGTAATCCCGCACTACCTGCAGGATGCGATTCCTCTCAAAAACGGTCTGCGGCACGTTTTTCTTGGGGGCGCGAAACTTCTGAAGAGGCACTGGCCGCGGGATCGTGAGTGGCATGGTTTGCATAAGTAAAGTTTCGTTGCTGATCAACTAAATCAAAATAATTCGTCGGCAACTGGCCCCAGCATTTCTGCGCTTGGGAACCCGTTCAGTTCTTTGCCGTTAATTCTTTATAAGCTCCAAAATCATTAAACCAATATTTTTTCGCGATGCGATACATCCAATGCTTTTCCGGTATTTCCTCGGTGGCGAGGTCCTGGCTTTTACGGGGACTCATTTTTTCCAGTTCTGCCAGAGCCGTTCCTCGAATGGTGGTGTCTGTCGCGCTGTGCTTCAAGACCAACTCCCGGACGAGGTCTGGTCTTTCGAGAACCACACAACCGCGGGTGGCTTTCGCAGAAATGGTTCGAAAATCATGCAGAAATGCCGAATCAGTCAAAGTTTTGTAAATCCCACGCGAGTCGGTGATTTTTTCCTTTCCGAATTGGATAATGGGGCAAGGTTCCACAAATCCGCGGGGATTGATGTGGTGACTGATTCCGGTCGACATCGGACAAAGAGCCTGTCCTTTGTGATCATAGTAAGCATCGATCATGGCAATCGGCTTTTTGGCACGCATTTCCACAATGAACCGACGAGCCCGAAGCAGTTGGGCAGGACTTAAAGCGAGATCTTCGGACATCTTGGGACCAACAGGCCGATAGCTGTGATACCAGACGTAATGGACACCGCGAGAAATCAGCTCATCAAGCCATGACTCGGTGAGCAATTCATCGATATTCGTGCGGCAAAGGCTAGTGGCCACCCCGGTAAGCAGCCGAGCTTTCAAACAATTTTCCAGGCCGCGAATGGTTTTGTTGAAGACATCCACTTTTCCGCGACGCTGGTCGCTGACGAATTCGCGACCTTCAATGCTCACCAGCGGAGTCACGTTTCCGAATTCCTTCAGCTGGGTTGCAATTTTTTCAGTAATGAACTGACCGTTGGTGAAGACCTGGAAGTAACAATCAGGATGATTCTTAAAAACATCCAGCACCTGCGGATGCATGAAAGGCTCACCGCCGAGGATACCAAAAAATGAGTTTCCGTGCTCTTTGGCGTCGTTTATCAGGCGATCCAGTTCCTCAATACTGATGCTTTCCTTCGGCGACTCCACGTCCACCCAGCATCCCTGGCAGCGAAGATTGCAGCTATTAATTATGGAGAGATAAAGAAAAGGCGGAAAATAAATCCCTTTTTTAATCCGGGACTTAAATTTCTCCACCGAGAGCATTCCCTTAAAGCCAAAGTTGTAGGCGAGCTTCCAGAGGCCTTTGGCATCAGTAGTTCGAAGAATACGGCTCGAAAGTGTTAAAAACATTTTAATTGCCCCTGGCGGCGGCAGCTTTGACAGCAGCTTCTTCCGCGCGACGTTTGATTTCTTCGGGAGAAGGGAGAGACATCAGAACTTCAGCGGGGATATCGCCGGATTCAGCAAGTTTGATAAGGCACTTTTGTCGTTCATTCAGCGCCTTTTCAGAATCACGCTCCTTGGAAAAACGAGATTTTGCCCTTTCACTGCGAACGCGCAGCATTTGGTAAATGTCTCCTCCGAGAAGGGAAGAAATATCGACCTTCATCTTTTCACGACGCATATCTTCGTCGCTGACATTATCGCCATTGATCGGTCCTGCCTTGTACTTGGGGAACATGATGGCGGCTTCCGGGCAGACACGGGAACAGGCGGGACAATTCGTTTTGCAATTGTCGTTGTTTTGAACCTGGATGCGGCGCCCGTCGTCGACGCCGTAAACACCGAAAAGACAAAAACTGAGGCACTGCATGCAATTCGTGCAACGATCGTAATCAATAACGGGGAACCAGGGTTTCCATTCTCGCTTGATCAAGCCCAATGAGGATTTTGCTCCTTCAATGGCATCAACCAGGGCGACTGAATTTTTGCCGCGGGTAGAAACATAAGCACCCCTGATAGATGGCAGTTCATTGGCAGATTTTTCGGTGAGAAATATAGTATTTTGGCTTTCGGTTAGCCCATTACCCTCGGGTAACCCTGTTTTTCTGGAAACGGAATATCCCTTCTCGAGAAGCGAAGCAATGGACTGAAACCTTAATTCAGGAGAGGAACAATCGACCTCATCCGGCCACACAACATTAAACGTTTCGTTTGAAGAAAAGGCCATGCTTAGTTTTCCACCAGTTCGGGTTTGGGGGAGGCTTTACCAATGGGCCAATTAGGGACGATCTGTGGGTCCATCAGCATGGAACAGGCAGCTTCCGATGATTCAGTGCGCATGTTGATTACCTGGACTTTGGCTGGATCCAATTCGGTTCCGGCGGCTGAAAAAAGCCATTTCACCGCCCGAGGAAAGCAGGCAGCGATTTTCACTTCACCCATGGAGGCTATTTTTAGCAGAACTGGATCTTTGCGGGCAGAGAGTTCACACAGGTCCGAAGTTGCTTCAAATTCCACCCCAGAATCGCAAAGCCGCTTCAGGACTGCTTCCTTGGTTTCCCGTGGAACGACCTGAGCATAAGCGCAGTGGCAATAAACAATTTTGGGACTGTTCATGATGACTTCAAAAGAGATTACCGGAACTATGGATAGGTTACAATCTCACTCGAACGATAAAAAGACGAAATCCCGGACATTTTCTTCAGAATGACTGTTGAAACCTTGCATAACAGCGACTAAAAACCCAAATCTCCCAAAAAAGCGTCACGAAAGATTCAGACAGGCGATGGAGTGGATGTGAAATCAAAGGCATTTGAGTTCCCGGGATTCCAAATTTAAAGCCCAAATAAATTTGCTTGCACGAATATTGATCCTCATTCGGCAGGTTGCCCAATTAGGACCAGGATACTGGATTGAGCTACTGCCTTCTCATAAATTTTTCTTGAGATCCATACTCCATTAGCGGCGGCTCTTTTCAACTTATATTTTATTATAACTACTATTTAGAACCAATAGTAGTTTTGCCGTATTTAAGAAAATCGATAAAAAAGCTAAAGGGTTACACAAAATATTCCGATACCTCCACAGTCTTATTATGCGACGATTCAGGGTTTTTCGCGGCGACTTTCGCCCATATCTCGGAGTGGTTTTTAAGTATGCCGCAGTCTGGTTGTTACTGGCAATTGCCTTTCCGGCTTCCGCCCAATGGGTAACCCAGACGATCAAACTGGTGCCGGGCTTTAACCCTGTATATCTGCAAGTCACGCCCCCGAACCAGGATTGCACCTCTGTTTTTGGGGCAGTACCTGGCATTCAGCACGTCTGGATGTATAACCGGTATTTGCAGACTTCGACATTCACCACCAACCCACAGGATGCTACTCATTCGCAGGATCATTGGCTCATGTGGTTCCCAGCGACCGGCGCAAAAGGATTCCTCAGCACACTTTCGCAAGTTCGAGGCGGACAATGCTATCTGGTGAACCTGGCCACCAACGCTGCGCCAGTGACGATCTCCATCACGGGTGTGCCGGCCGCACCTCGCATTGATTGGATTCCGAACGATTTAGTTCTGGCAGGATTTCCGATTGCGGAGTCGGGCAAAGTGACGTTTTTTCAATTTTTAAAAGATACACCGGAAGTATCAACGACTGCAGGATCCGGTTCCGGAATCTATTCGATCAACCCTCTCTCGGCGCGTGAAACGCAAGTGCGAAATCCTGAGTTGACAACGATCACACCAGGGAAAGCTTACTGGGTGAGATTGGGAGTCTTTTCTGACAATCCTTATCCAGTTCAGGTGACAGCGCCAGGTGAGAATAATTCGCTCCAGTTCCTACAGGATCAGAACACGACGACACTGACGCTTATCAATTCCATTGATACACCGTCGACACCTGCGCAAGTGCTTCATTTAAAGTTAATAGATTCCGAGTCAGCTCCTTCTGGAAAACCCACCAAAGCAGGCAGGGCGGTGGTGGCAGCCCTGGTGCCAGCCGCAGATGGTTCACTGTCACCGAGACTGCTTTCGGACGGGCTGGACCTCACACTTCGATCCGGAGAGAAACGATTGCTGCAGGTAGGGTTGGCGACAGCGCTGCTGGCCACTACGACATCCACCGATGCAACTTATCAGGCATTTATTGAAGTGACGGAAACGACACACGGTTTTCGACAATTAATTCCAGTGGTGGCGGAAGTGCCGGGAAGCAAGCTCTTCGCGCGCAGAGGGAGTTTGATGGGGAAAGACGTTGGGCTAAAAGCGGCATCAACCAGCAGCGGCGTAACCACTACTTCACCGAGTGCCGGCCTCTGGCTGGGCAATCTGACGTTGAATGCAGTTAATCAGCCTGGGTTTTCCCAGACCAACACCCCGAGCACATCAGATTACCCACTCACACCCGCAACCCCCCTGAAAATGAGGGCATTGATTCATGTCACAGCAGATGGAGTACCCCGGCTGGTGCAACAAGTTTATTTTGCGGATGTATCGGACGGATCGAATCGGGTGGTGTGGATGTATAAATCCCCCGCAACCTTTCCTGCAGGAGCGATTCCGAAGGCGCGAATCAGCGCACCGAGCTGGCCGGTTGTTGCACCAACGACCATGAGCGGAAGTTTCGGAAGTAACCTTTTTGCGACGGTTACAATTCCCTACGACGATCGACTCAACCCCTTCGTTCATCATTACCATCCCGACCATAACAACCTGGCCGAGGATTTTGTGACCAAATTGCCTGCGGGGCAGGAGTCGTTCGATATCACACGGAATGTCGGGTTTTACTTTGGGTCGACCATTGCGACCGGTTTGGCGAGCTATGGCCCGGCGGTGCCTGCGCTAAACTTCACTGGGGCTACAGGAGAGTATGTCAGAGCAGACAACATTACGAACACGACAACACTGTCCGCACAGTTCTGGGTGAACGTCGCCACCAATCAGCAGAACGGTGCGAACCTATTGTTGCTGACCAACACCACCACCAAAACCGAATTTCAAATTGCCTTCCAAAACAACACTGGAAACCTGGTTTTAAACCTAAAAAACGGGGCGGGCACAAATGGACAGCTGATCGCCGCGACTCCGCTGCCAACCGGCCGCTGGTGCAATGTGACAGTCACCTATGATGGAGTTTACGGGGATGTCTATGTCGATGGCCAGGAAGTTGCGTTCGGCACCCTGCCGCGCCTGGAATCGGGAGTCTGGACTTCGGCCTGGATCGGAAATACGGCCACCAGCGGCACGCCCAGTTTTGTTGGTGAAATCCATGATGTGGTGGTGCGCAACGGCGCGACAACGGTTTCCACTGTGACTGAGAAAATGGTGGTGCCTGACATCGCGGACGCCAGCGGGATCGTTTTGCGCCTGCAGGGAAGCCCCACCACTTTGAGCGTGGTGAACCTGGGCAGTTCACCCTCCACCTTGAGTTCCTTTGGCAGTGCATTGATCGATGCGAGCGCATCTCCTGCCGTCCCGCTATGGACCTATGGGACAGCGCAGGGAACCTATCGCGAAACCATCACCGGGCTGCGCCGACAAGCCATCACATTGGGCGGCACGTTCCAATTCACCCGAATCAACCAGGACCCCAATTTACGCTAAGCAACATTTTTCCAAATTTACCATGAAATCAAGAATCGTATCACTCGCCCTCCTGCTGCTGACAGCACTCACGGTCCTGGCATCCAACGACGCTCCGAATGTCGTGAACTACCAGGGGAAATTATTGAATTCAGCCGGGGCCAACGTGACGGACGGCACCTATACCATCCAGTTCAAGATCTATAATTCGGCGAGCGGGGCAGGATCCCTGTGGGGAGAGAGCCACACAGTAGTGATATCGGGGGGGTATTTCAACGTGATGCTGGGGGAAGGCGGCACGGCGATTTCCGGCAGCACCTACACCAATGTGACGGACGCGCTGGGCAGCACGACCACGCCTTACCTGGGGTTGACCATCACGGCAGACGGAAGCGGGGCGGTGAACAGTCCCTCGGAAATCACGCCGCGGCTGCGGTTCCTTTCGTCGCCCTATTCGCTGATTGCAGCGAGATCCAAATATGCGGACAACGCGAGCCAGGCGACCAACGCGCAGACGCTGGGCGGGCTTGATGCAACTCGATTTCTACAACCGCTGAGCACGGCATCCACAACCTTGAATGGACCGTTGAGAATGACCTCAGCCAGCCTAAGTTCGACCTTTACAGTTGCGGGAGCCTCGACCTTCAGTAACAACGTGGCGGTGACGGGCACACTTTCGGCTACGACCACGAGCGGAGGCGGTTTTGTTCCTGTGGGTGGGATCATCATGTGGAGCGGCAACAGCACCGGGCTGCCTGAT
>JAQGOY010000173.1 GCA_028293375.1 Verrucomicrobiales bacterium
AGTAAGGTCGCTTGGACCGTGGCGATTAATTTCTCCGGTCCTTCTTGTTTGAAGGCGAAGCCGACTGCTCCCGCCGCGCGAGCCAGGCGTTCATTCCGGAGGCCATCAAACATGGTGGTGGCCACAATGGCTAAACCTGGCTCCCGGGAGTGTAGCGCCTTGATCATTTCCAAACCGCTCGATTCCTTGAGACGGATATCCGTCAACACCAGGTCTGGTTTCAGGATTGCGATTGCGGCTATCGCATCCTCCACATTATCCGCATGACCGCAAACTATGAGGTCAGCCTCGCGTTCGAGAGTCTGGATTATGCTTTTCCGCATCAACTCATGATCTTCGACCACGAAAATCCTGCTTTTGCATCCGCCAGTTTTGGCTCGGATCTTTTTTGCGTTCACATGCTAAGATTAAGCTGATGCGGGGATCTCGACTATTGGCAGGAATGAACGCCGTGCGTAAGCGGGAAGGGCAGGGACTGTAAAGAAATTGCCTATGACCGTAAGGTTATTTCTCAGGGGTAAAATCTTTGGCGCAACGGAACCCCAGGTTGTGAACGGTGTAGGACGCTTTGAGACTGCTGCGAAAACCAAACCGCATAAAAGCGGGGAAATTTCCAGGATCCTTCGCGTCCACGGCCCCAGCGCCGCAAAAAACATCGCGTTCCTTCGCCGTGTCGCCGCTGTTGCCGGTGACCATGGCGAAATTGAAGTCAGAGGTCCACTCCCACACCAAGCCGTGAAGATCGTGGAGCCCGTAAAAATTTGTCCTGGTTGAACCGACAGCAGGAAAGGTTTCCGGGGTCTGAGTGGAGTACCAAAGGTTTACCGCGCGGCGAACCACGATACACGGGTCACGGGCTGCGCGGCGACTTTCGCATCATTCGTACCGAGATCGAGATCGCCAGCCCAATGCGAAAGGTACGATGTAGGGCGGACGCTCATCAATGGCTTTATCTTGATCGAACGTTTGCAGGCCTTCCGCGCCGAACTTGCCGGTGGTGTAAACCTCGCTCTGCATCACATAATATTCCTTGTCTACTTTTGCCAGGCCTTCTTTGGGCTCCACCAGAATCATTCCATACATGCCGTTGCCGACATGCATCCCCACTGGCGCCGTGGCGCAGTGATAGACATAAAGACCCGGATTGAGGGCGCGAAATGAAAACTGCGAGGAATGACCTGGCGCGGAGAAAGAAGATGCTGCCCCGCCTCCCGGACCGGTGACCGCGTGAAGGTCGATGTTATGGGGCATTTTGCTGGAGGGATGATTATTAAGATGGAATTCCACGAAGTCACCTTCGCGAATGCGAATGAAATTTCCCGGCACTTCACCGCCGAAGGTCCAGAATAAATATTCGACCCCGTCAGCCAGTCTTCGGACAACTTCCTTCACCTCCAGGGTCACAATGACCTTGGTGGCGTGAGTACGGGTAACAGGCGGCGGGACGTTGGGTGCCTGGGTGATCACCGCCACTTCTTCTCCGACAATTTCCGGGAGTGGGGCATTAGCCGTGGGCGCTTTTGAAAGGGCCCCATCCGGTTCGGCGGCGATCAAGCTAGAGGCGAATAGGGCAGAGCCCAGCAGCAAGGCTGTATGTTTTAGGAAAGATTTGACGGGGGTATAATTCATAGGCTCTTTCTGTGTTGATGGAGGCAGGGAGTCTCGCCTACGCGAATAATGGGGACGTCGCGCATTTGAAAATTTGGCGATTTTAGGTTCGTTCCAGATTATGCGGCTTTCTTCAGGACATTGGATTCAAAGACCAATTCGCCCGCTTTTAAATCGACGGTCACGTGACTGCCGTCTGTGATCTCTCCAGAAATAAGTTTGCGAGAGAGGGGAGTTTCGACTCGGCGCTGGAGAAAGCGCTTGAGTGGGCGTGCGCCGTACACGGGATCATACCCTTCGCGGGCGATGTAATCCCTGGCCGCTTCCGTGAGCACTATCTCGATCTGCCGTTCCGCCAGCCTGGAACGCAAGAGTGTCAGCAGGAGATCAACGATGTGCTTGAGCTCCCCGAGGGTGAGGGTGCGAAACAGCACAATGTCATCCACCCGGTTGAGGAATTCAGGCCGGAAATGGGATCGCAGCTCGCCCATGACTTTCTTGCGCACATCCTCGGCAATCTCACCACTGTCGCTGGCATTCTCGATCAGCAAAGGGCTCCCGATATTGGAGGTCATAATGATGAGCGTGTTCTTGAAATTAACGGTGCGCCCCTGGCTGTCGGTGAGCCGCCCATCGTCCAGAATTTGCAAAAGCACATTAAAAACATCCGGGTGCGCTTTTTCGATTTCATCGAAGAGCACCACAGAGTAGGGCTTTCTGCGAACGGCCTCTGTGAGCTGGCCGCCTTCCTCGTAGCCGACGTAACCCGGAGGTGCGCCGATGAGTCGCGCCACGGCGTGTTTCTCCATGTATTCGCTCATGTCGATGCGAATCATGTTGTCCTCGCTGTCGAAAAGGGACTCGGAGAGTGCGCGGGCCAGCTCCGTTTTTCCGACGCCGGTGGGGCCGAGAAAAATGAACGATCCAATGGGGCGTTTAGGATCCTTCAGGCCAGAGCGGGACCGAATGACCGCGTCAGCCACGGCTTCCACCGCCTGCTCCTGACCAACCACGCGCTCATGTAATATTTTGTCGAGCCGTAATAATTTTTGCTTCTCGCCTTCAATCAGGCGCGCCACGGGAATTCCGGTCCAGCGGGCGACGACTTCAGCGATTTCCTCAGGGGTCACTTCTTCCTGAAGCAGCTGGCCTTCTTTATCGGCGGCTTTGGCTTCGAGTTCCTTGAGTTGTCTTTCAAGGCCGGGAATGGTTCCGTATTGCAATTCGGCCACGCGGCGAAGATCTCCCTGCCGTTGCGCCTGCTCCATTTGAGTGCGGGTAAGCTCAATCGTTTCGCGCATGGTTTGGACTTCTTTGTGGGCGGTCTTTTCGCCTTCCCATCGCGCCTTGAGCGCATCCCGCTGGCTCTTGATTTCCGCCAATTCTTTTTCCAGGGCTTTCAGCCGATCCTTGCTGGCCTTGTCTTTCTCTCTTCGCAGGGCTTCCCGCTCAATCTCCAATTGCATCAGCCTCCGTTCCAATCCTTCAAGCTCTTCGGGCATCGACTCCATTTCGGTCCGCAATTTGGCTGCGGATTCGTCCATGAGGTCTATGGCTTTGTCGGGAAGAAATCGATCTGCGATGTACCGGTGGGAAAGCTGGGCGGCCGCGACCAGAGCGGCGTCCTGAATGCGAACTCCATGGTGCAGTTCGTAGCGTTCGCGCAAGCCGCGCAGTATGGAGATCGTGTCCTCGACGCCTGGCTCATTCACCATCACTGGCTAGAAGCGACGTTCGAGGGCTGCATCCTTTTCGATGTGCTTGCGATATTCGTCGAGCGTAGTTGCGCCTATGCAGTGCAGTTCGCCCCGCGCCAGCATTGGCTTGAGCATGTTTCCCGCATCCATGGAACCTTCGGCTTTCCCGGCGCCGACCATGGTGTGAATTTCGTCAATGAAGAGAATCACCTGACCCTCCGCTTTGACCACTTCCTGGAGGATGGCTTTCAGGCGCTCCTCGAATTCACCTCGGAACTTTGCCCCGGCAATCACTGCCGAGAGATCGAGCGAAACGATACGTTTATCTTTGAGGCTGTCCGGAACGTCACCCGCAACAATCCGGCGGGCGAGACCCTCCACGATAGCCGTCTTACCCACACCCGGCTCGCCGATCAGCACTGGGTTGTTTTTCGTGCGTCGTGAAAGCACCTGGATGCACCGGCGGATTTCTGAGTCGCGACCGATCACGGGATCCAGTTTATTTTGGAGAGCTGCTTTGGTGAGATCGCGCCCGTATTTTTCGAGCGCCTCGTAAGTAGCCTCGGGATTGGCGCTGGTGACTCGTTGATTTCCGCGAACTTCGGTGAGGGCTTTGAGAAAATCGTCGCGGCGAACAGCGAGCGATTTAAAAACTTTGCCAATTCCCGTGCTTGTTGGCTCGTCGAACATGGCGAGCACGAGATGTTCAACGCTGACATATTCGTCTTTCAGTTTTTTCGCTTCGTCCTGGGCTTTGACCAGGAGTTTGTTCAGCCGTTGGGTGACGTATATTTCCTGCCCGGTAGTCCCGTGCCCGGAGACGCGGGGGATGCGGGCGAGCTCTTCCTCAACTTTCGTTTTTAGCAATTCGGAGGCAACCTTGGCTTTCTCAAACAGGTTTGCCACCAAGCCTCCCGGCGACTCCAGCAGCGCGAGCATCAGATGCTCCACGTCCACCGCCTGATGTTCAAGCCGCGTTCCTATCTTCTGCGCCTCGGTCAGGGCTTCGCGTGATTTTTCGGTAAAGTTGTTCAGATCCATAAATATGATTCCCTCTTTGCGGGTCAAACCAGCCGCACCATCTTTTTGCTCAAGTTGTCTTGAAGCGGCTTCAATTCGAGGCCGACCATGGCGAAGCTTTGCTCACTCGGAATTTCCGTGAATCGGCAGTTCAGACGTATTTCCCGGCTCTTGACGGTGAGGGACATAAATAGGTGTTCTTACCGGATGTTGAGTATCAAAATGGAGAATGGGATGGAGCCAGGTTGTCTTCTGGAGTTTGTTCGACTGCTTCGACTTTCATATTGACCGAAATAGTGGAGTCGTCGTAGCTGATCTGATCGACTTCGGTGGTTGGTATTTGGACCTCTCTTCCCGGCATTCCACGAGTGGTCTTGATCACCAGTTTACGAATCGTCCAACTCTGGGTGTCCAGCATGAAATCGCTGACATGGCCGCTCATGCCATCGCTTGCCTGAATTACATAACCAGTTACCGCTTTGGCGCTTCTTAAATGTGCCTCCGCTCCCTCACCGTAATTGGCGGTGGTCAACGCCTGCTGAGACGGAAGCGGAGTATCCCGCGCCTCCAAAATCGGAAACCCGCGCGTTCCTTTCGACGGTTCACCTTTCCAATAAGCTGGCCAGCCATAATGGCGGTGGAATTCTTCCTCATCCTTTCGCGAGACTGGTTTATTGGAAGGGATGGAAGGGCTGCGTTCGATCTGTTCGCGGGTGAGTTCCAACGGCCGGAGCTGCTCCAGTTCGCCGCAACCTCCGAAGGCGTAAGGCGAGATCAACACCTGCCGTCCCGATAACCAGCTGCCTGTCTCCACGACCAGATAGCGAACGGCCCAGTTTTGGTCGTCAAAATAGAAATCCACGACTTCGCCGATTTCGCCGTCCGACGCGCTGAGTTTGATGCCGTAGGAGTGTCTGAGGCTTCTTAACATATGTTGTTCCTAAATGATGGGTTGAATTGTCTCTTTAAATTCGAATGAACCGTTTTCTCGACCGGGTTATTTATTCGCTGCTTTCACAGTTATCTTAGGCTTGCGGTTTTTGGCATATTGCTGCGGATGTATCGATGGCATTCCATGCAATCCATGGTCACCTTGAGGTAAGCCAGCGTTGCCCCATCCAGGTTTCTGGATTTTCCGGCAGCAGCCAGTGCGCCGACATTGCGGCGGAACTCTACACTGTACTTTTGGTAATCGGGATTCGCCAAAACTTCCCAGGCCGGTTCCTTGCTCAGTTCACTTAGTTTTTCTGCATTTTTGGTGATCAAGTCGAAATCTTCCGTGGCAAGTCCTTCCAGAATCTTTTGAGACACCGCCAGTTTTGCGCGCATGAATTCACGCGTGGAAGGTGCTATATCTGTGGTTTCCTTCTTCGCCGGGACCGTGGCGCCTGTCAGCACGACGGTGGCAGCGGCAATCATCATCCATGGTAATAGTTTCATTTTGTTTCGCTTTTTCTGGGTTGCTTATTTTGATTCGACGAAACCTTGAATTCGCTCGCACTGCTTCCTCACCACAAAACATATTTCGTCACCAAGACTGCTGTTTTGTCTGATGCTTCACGGTCTCCAATGGCAGGGTAGGCGTGATCCCATTCCCTGCCCATTGGCAGAAAAGGGAGACTTGAATAAGCGGGTTGTCCCTGTGGCGTAAAGAATATGCCTATCGGTCTGGCGGGAAACCTTAGGAAAAGGTTAAGGGTCACCGATCTATCCGGAACGACTTGTCGAAGGTGCAGTTTAACCAGTCCCAAGATCCGCCGGTCCCCCATGGCTCGCGACCCAGCGGATGGCGAATCTCTGGAGCTCTGGAGTGGTCTTCAATTCCAATTTTTCTTTGATGTGGCCGCGATGCACGTCCACCGTCTTGGGACTGAGATGCAGACGGGTGGCTATCTCCTCCGTGCTCCAACCTTCACCGAAAAGTCGCAGAACCTCCAATTCCCGGTCGCTCAATTTGGCTTCGGGCCCGCTGCCGATTTTCCCTGCGGGTCCAACCATCGATTCAAGCACTTTTGCAGCCATCCGCGGGCTGAGCGCCACCTGCCCGGAAAGTACGGTGCGGATGGCTGAAGCGAGCCGTTCAAGTCCCTCTGCCTTCATCACATACCCTCTGCCTCCTGCGCGCAACACCCGCGCCGCATAGAGTGACTCATCCTGCATCGACATCGCCAGCACGGGCAGGCCGGGGTATAGCGCTTGAATATCTTTGATCAGCTCCAGTCCATCCTTGTCCGGCAACGCCATATCCATCAACACCAGGTCCGGTTTCAGTTTGGCAATGGCTTCCATCGCCTCGCGCGCATTGCTCGCCTCTCCGATGACTTCCAGGTCCGTTTCGCGGCTGAGCAAATCGGCCTGCCCGCGGCGCATCAAAGGATGATCATCCACCAGTAGAATTTTTTTACGGGCGGATGGCGTGGAGGGTTGAGGGGCAAGTGACATGAGTTCGTTTTACTGTATCATGGAGTTTTCAGGAATTATTCAGATCCGTCCGCCATATTCTTTTTTTCCAGGATGGCCTGTGGCACGAAGCAATGAACTTCAACCCCGCCTTGAGCGTGATTCTGCACTGTTAACCGCCCGCCTATCAATCGGGCACGTTGCTGCATGGTGTGCAGGCCTAATCCGCTCGAACCCGGCGTCCCGCTTAATCCCACCCCATTGTCGCGGACTACCATCTCCAAACCCGAGTCCATCTGAGTCAATGTGATATCTATCCGCGTTGCGTGACTGTGCTTGAGCGCGTTTTGCACCCCTTCCTGGGCTATTCGATAGATATGGCTTGCCGCTGCCTGGTTATGCACTTGGACGGGGACCTCGCAGGTGAATGCCGAGGCCAGCCCGCGCTCCGTGAATACACGCTCCACCAGATTTTCCAATGCCTGCGCCAGGCCGTCCGGCTGTGGCGGGACCGCATACAGCTCGTGCGACAGGTTCCGTGCCTGGTTCAGGGCTGTGGCCAGTTCCTTCGAAAGTTGCCTGGCTGTTTCTGCTTGAGGCGCATTGGCTGCTTCCAGGTCGCGGCTCAATCCATTCATCAAAAAAAGAAGTCCGCCAAGTTGCTGCCCCAGGCCGTCGTGCAATTCCCGCGCTATTCTTGCCCTCTCCTGTTCTGCCGCCGCCGCCACGGCCTGTTCCAGTTGCCTTCGCTCCGAGATATCACGCACCAATTCCGTGAACAGTCGCCGGTCCCCGAGTCGTACTTCGCCCACAGATAATTCCATCGGAAACAAAGTGCCATCCTTGCGCAATCCCACCATTTCGATGCCTATGCCAATGATTTTGGACTCCCCGGTCCTCAGGTAGTTGCTCAGATAACCATCGTGATGGTCACGATACGGGGAAGGCATTAGCATGTTCACATTCTTCCCGATCACTTCTCCCGGATGATAGCCGAATATATGGGATGCGGCAGGATTGAACATTTCAACAATCCCTCCCAGGTCGATGGTGATGATCCCTTCGACCGCAGTTTCCACGATGGCGCTCATCCGCTGTTCCGTCTCACGCAACGCCTGCTCGGCCCGCTTGCGCTCGGTGATGTCCGCACGAATGGCGATGTACTGCCGCGGTTTTCCCTGCTCGTTCAAGAACGGCACGATGGTCGTGTCCACCCAGTAAAACGATCCATCTTTAGCCCTGTTTTTGATCTCCGCTTTCCACACCTTGCCGTGGGCGATGGTGCTCCACAGACCCCTCATGAATTCCACCGTATGGTGGCCGGAATTGATGATGCTGTGATCCTGCCCCAGCAGTTCCTCCCGGGCATATTTGGAAATGGCGCAAAACTTGTCATTGACGTAGGTGATTTTTCCCTGTGGATCAGTGATGGCTACGATGGCATGCTCGTCGAGCGCGTCTTTCAACTCCGACAGTTCGGCAGCCAGATTTAAATTGCGAGGGGAATTCATGATTTTTTTGCGCGGGGAAGTTCGGACACGGGCGAGCGGCTATTCGCGCTACTTTTTCTCCACCAGTTTCATCCCGCATTTTGGGCATTCGCCCGCCACATCTTTGACCACTTCTGGATGCATGGGGCAGGTATACTGGTGGGAGTGACCAGCGGCTTGGGTGGCCGATTTTTGGCAGCCGACCATGCAAAGTCCACTGAAAGCCAGAGTTATCAGGGCAAGACAGGAGGCCATCCATTTTGATTTGTTCATACTGTTTCCATTGCTATTCGTTCAACGACTTTGAAGATTTATTGCTTTGCCAGCGTTTACGGCCGAACAGAAGGTGGCTCCATTCATACCTTTCCATTGCAGACTACCTTTATTTCCAGGTTGACCCTAGTATTAATAAAATGTCCGGGATCACCGACGCGTCTCGGTGGGCTGTGCGGGCGTCCTTTCAAGAGCAATGATCTGGAATCAACACTACCTCACTAGTTTCTTGGGCTAAATACGCGGAGTTCTGCGGAAGCTTTGTCCCGCATTGGAACGGCCAGATAAAATTCGTTCGTTTCTGGACAGAAGAAGGATGTGCGTGCGCCAGCTCGGGTCGTTACACGGTCTCGCAAGTTATAAGCGTCTGGAGTTTTTTGCTCAACCACATCAATGAAACCTTCTCCGCAGGAAATGTAGATGCGTTTCAACCGAGAGTCATGGAACAAGTCATCCGTGTCACCATGGATCGGTATATCGGAAACCACCCGGCCATTCGAGGTGTCAATCACAACCAGGGTTGCGGGATTTCGGCATCCAACAAACAATCTATTGTTCGATTCATCCAATGCCATGGGAAAATTTCCCTGATACTTGTTCATGGGCCACTCCGCAATAACCTTTTGAGTTTGACGATCAATGACCGTGATCCTTTTCGCATCCGGGACATTAACGAAGATCCTGTCACCCTCTTTCTCCAACTGAAAGGATTCCGGATGGGCCGCGAGCTTGATACTCGTTCTTTGTTTCATCGTGACGGAATCCACCAAAGCCAGGCTACCGCTGCCGTAACCGGCATAAATCAATTTTCGTTTGGGATCGAACCGGATATTATCCGCGTCGTCGAGTGAGCTTAGGGAATTCACTAAAGTGTAGGATTTTGAGTCGAATGTCTTCAATGTTCCGTCATCTCCATTCGCCACGGCAAGCCGATTCATTTCCCTTAAATGGACGATCCCCGTTGGTTTATGCAACGAGCCGATGCTTTTGATATGCGTTCCTTCAGCCGTGTCGATCACCTCCACGCTATTGTTTCCCAGGGCGGCGACAAAAACCCTATTCCCTTTCACATCCACTCCAAAATGGTCGAATCGCCCTTTTATGCCTGGCAGCATTATTGTGCGGATAAGTTTGAGTGAGCCTGCTTCCTGAGCAGGAAGATTTAATGCGGCTATGCAAAGGAGGGAAATGGCTAGTTTTATCATGGATTGGGATTTTTTGTTTCTCCCGGGAAAATGGATCGCTTATTTATTTTTCGGTCGCGAGTGCTGCCCTGACTGCATTCGCCAACTCGGTTGCACTGCCTCTTCCCCAATAGTGCAAAAACAAGATACGGGGCTCTTCTCCGCTCATGTGGTGGTGGATGGCTACTATATTAACCCCTGATTTCCTTAACGATTTCAATACACCCTGCAACTCGCTTTCCAACACCGCGAAATCTCCATCGACGACTGCATTATCATCCGAACCGGCAAACGCCGCCCACGTATTCACTCCCATTTCCTTGGTGGCATCGCACCCACATGGCATCTTCGCTTTCCGGCCCACCACGAATTTGAACATTCCATCTTTTACATCGCCTTTGCCCAGGATGGCTTCAATCCCTGTCGGAGTAATGGAGCTCTGAGCGGGCAGTGCTTTCCCGAAGCTCTTTGCGGGCTGGGCATTGGCGGCCCGAATTTCCTTTGAGGTGGCCAACGCCGCTTTCACGCCGGCAGCCATCGCCTCCAGAGTGCCTTCACCTTCGATGTGCATGAAATAAACTTTAGGGTCGTCGAAGAAAAAATGATTATGCAGGGCCGTTACTTTGATCCCGCTCTCCAGGAGGGAACTCATGACCGGGTTCACTTCGTCCTGAAATAAAACCAGATCGCCCATGGTCATGACTTCTTCTTTTTTGCCATCTACGAATCCCGCCCAGGAGGTTAGGCCCATAAAGGGAGGCATGGACCAGCCGTCCACTTCCACTTTTACGTCATTACGCGGTGAAGTAACCTTAAAAACTCCTTCCGCGCCACTCCACGTTCCCTTAAGGCCGGTGATCTGTTGGATTCGATTTGTATCAAGGTTCGCAGCCTGAAGACTGCCTGCACAAAGAACCGTGATGATGCAGGAATGAAAGAGGTGTTTCATAGGTTCCCGAAGATACTCCGGTAATGAACTCTTTCAAGTTGAGATATCTGTTACAATGCGTAAAATGGTGCCGTGACTGTTCCAAATAGATGGCTTCTTTATCTTTATAAGCTGCCCACCGCAAAAGGCGCTGCTCGCCTGGGCCTCTGGAGGCAACTAAAGAAAAGCGGGGCTCTCTCCTTGAAAACTTCTGCTTATCTTCTGCCAGACACAGTTGAACATCATGAACGGTTGCAATGGCTCGCACAAAAAGTACGCGATGCAAAGGGCGAAGCCACCATCATTCATGTCACCGAAATCGAAGGACTCTCGAATGTGGAGATCGTGCAACAATTCAACCAGGCGAGGGCACAGGATTATGAGGCTTTGCTTTCAACGCTTAACAAGTTGACTTTCAAAAGCAAAAAAAAACCAAATGCTGCATTTTTCGCGGTACACGAAAAAGTAAATCATCAGTTTGAGGAAATTCGCAAAATCGACTTTTTTAAATGTCCTCGCGCTCAGGACGTGCAAATGCTGCTCACACGAGTCAATGGAGTTCGCGATAAAAGCAAGTCTGTAACTTCCGTTTTATCCACCAAAAAATTCCAGGGCAAAACCTGGCTGACCAGACCGCGTCCGGAGGTTGATCGTGTAGCGTCGGCGTGGTTGATTCGCAAATGCATCGATCCAAAAGGCAAATTCATTTTTGGAGCCCATTCAGGGAATCATCCTGAGGCGATTCCTTATGACATGTATGAAGCGGAGTTCTCCCACCATGGAGACGATTGCACATTCGAAACCTTGATCAAACGCTTTGGCATCAACGATGAGGCCCTGGTCAAAATCGGGGAAATGGTTCACGACACCGACCTGGACGATGGGAAATTCAGTACTGTTGAATGCTTCGGGATTCACCAGGTCCTGAAAGGGTGGGCAAAATCTGGGCTGAGCGACCACGAAATACTGTCAAAAGGAGGCGATTGTTTTGATGCCTTGTATCAACAATTAAAAAAGTAGGCTCTTATGCATCCACAACTAATGATTCACCAACGGGTTCTCCGAGATGAGGAGTATCAATTCCGGCCCTTGGAAATACTTCGCACCTACGCGTCTGAATGTTTTGCAAAGCAGTGCTTTCCTGCAAAACATTCCTTTTCATATAGTGACGGGATCGAAGCCGACATCTCAATGCTCCTGCTCTGAACGACGCCACCAATCATCCATGAATCCAGTCCAAATCGCGCTTCGGCGGCCACTTACGGTCCTTGTTCTCGTTGTGGCTTTGGCACTGGGTGCCTGGATCTCTATCCAGCGCATGTCTCGCGACATTTTTCCGCCGCTGGGAATCCCCACTATTTACGTCGCCCAGCCTTTTGGTGGAATGGACCCGGCGCAGATGGAAGGCTACCTCACTTATCGTTACGAGTATCATTTCCTTTATATAAGCGGTATCGAACATGTGGAGTCGAAATCCATTCAGGGCGCTTCCATCATGAAGCTCCAGTTCCATCCCGGCACCGACATGAGCCAGGCGATGTCCGAGACTGTCAGCTATGTCAACCGCGCGCGTGCCTTCATGCCCAGTGGCACTCCCGCTCCATTCATTATGCGGTTCGATGCCGGAAGTGTCGCGGTCGGTTATCTTGTTTTCTCCACGGACGACGCCAATATCTCCCTCAGCCAGATGCAGGACCAGGCATTGAATCGCGTTCGTCCCGCATTCGCAACCTTGCCCGGGGTTTCCGCACCGCCACCGTTTGGAGGAAGTTCTCGCGGCATCATCGTCAATGTAAATCCCGATCGGATGCGTTCCTACGGTTTGTCTCCCGATGATATCGTCCAAGCCCTCTCGCATGGCAATGCCATTAGTCCATCGGGAAACATAAATCTGGGAGACAAATATCCTGTCGTCGCCGTCAACGCTATCGTTTCCAACATCAAAGACCTGGAAGGCGTCGCCCTCAAACGTGGCAGGAACGGTGTTGTTTTTGTCCGTGATGTCGCCACGGTGGAGGATGGAGCGGATGTCACTACTTCTTACGCCCTGGCGAATGGGCGGCGCACTGTTTACCTTCCCGTCACGAAGCGGGGCGATGCTTCCACGCTGGCGGTAGTGGATCTTGTTAAAAAAAACCTACCCGAGTTCCAAAAGCTTTTGCCGGACGGAATCAAGGTCAGCTACGAGTTTGATCAATCGCCCGTCGTCGAGCGTTCCATTCGTGATTTGCTGAAGGAAGGCGGGCTCGGCGCAATTCTGACCGGACTCATGGTGCTCCTGTTCCTGCGCGACTGGCGCAGTGCCTTCATCGTGGTGGTGAACATTCCCCTCTCTCTTGGCGCTGCCTCCTTTGGTTTATGGATGAGTGGACAAAACATCAATCTGATGACGTTGGGCGGCATGGCTTTGGCGGTCGGCATTCTCGTCGACGAAGCCACCGTCACCATGGAAAATATCCATGCGCATCTCGCGCGGGGGGCGAGTGCAGCGCGAGCGGCTCGCGATGCCACCGTTGAAACCAGCGTTCCAAGGCTGCTCGCTATGTTGTGCATTCTCGCTGTGTTTATTCCTGCTTTTTTCATGATCGGCGCGGCCAAAGCCTTGTTTGTGCCCATGGCCCTCTCGGTTGGCTTTTCGATGATCGCCTCTTATTTCCTTTCAAGCACACTGGTCCCGGTGCTGGCCGTCTGGTTGCTCCGAACGCATTCCCATGGCGAACCAAACCGCAGGGGGGAATCAGCCGGCTTCCTTCATCTGGCTGCGAACTTTTTTGTTGGAGTCGTCAGGCACACTATAAACCTGCGCTGGCTGGTTGTCCCCATCTACCTGCTCGCCACCGGACTAATCATTTGGTTTTGCAGCAGCCGATTAGGCGTTGAGATTTTTCCGAAAACGGATACCGGTCAGTTCGCTTTGCGATTTCGTGCGCCCAGCGGTACTCAGGTTGCGCTCACCGAACAGATCGCGCAGAAAATTCTGGCCACCATCGCACGCGAAGCTGGCGGTTCTAATAAAGTGGAAATGAGCATCGGCCTGGTCGGAGTTCATAATTCCAGTTTTCCGGTAAATCTAGTTCATCTCTGGAACGGCGGCCCTGAGGAAGGGTGGCTCGCAGTCCAACTCAAACACAACTCCGGCATAAGGATTGAATCGTTTAAAGAGAAACTTCGCGGCGTGCTGGCCCGGGAACTCCCCGAGGTGCGCCTCTCTTTCGAACCGCAGGATATTGTCACCCGCGTAATGAGCTTCGGCTCTCCTACCCCTATTGAGGTCGCCGTCAGTGGCCCCAATATCGATATCAGCAGAGGTTACGCGGAAAAAATTCTGACCCGCATGAAAGCTATTCCCTTCCTGCGCGATGTCCAGATTGCCCAGACGCTCGATTTCCCCACAGTTAATGTCGACATCAACCGCGAGCGCGCAGGTGTGCTGGGGGTCAAGGTGGACGACGTGACCAGGTCACTCGTCGCAGCCACCACATCCAGCCGCTTCACCGTGCCCAATTTCTGGGCCGATCCCGCTTCTGGCATCAGCTACAACCTGCAGGTGCAGATTCCTGAATCCCGCACGCAGTCGGTGGAGGACTTGAAAAACATCCCGGTCACTGCCGAAGGGGAAAAGACAGTCCTGCTGCGCAACGTGGCGAATATTAATCCCGGGACGGCAGTTGGCACCTACGAGCGCTACAACATGGCGCGGGTCGTCAGCGTCACCGCGAATATTCAGGGCAAAGACCTTGGCAGCGCCGTGCGCGAACTCCAGAAAGCCCTGGCTGAAGTGGGATCTCCTCCGGACGCCAAAACCAAACTGGATTTGCGCGGCCAAATCGTCCCCTTGAACCAACTGCTGGGTGGATTTCGCAGCGGCTTGCTCATCACCATCGTGGTCATTTTCCTTTTGCTGGCCGCCAATTTCCAGTCTCTGAGACTTTCGCTGATCGTTATTTCCACGGTGCCCGCCGTCATCGCCGGTGTCGTGCTCACCCTGTGGTTGAGCAACACCACACTGAATATTCAATCGGCCATGGGTGCCATCATGTCGATAGGCGTGGCCGTGGCCAACGCCATCCTCTTGATTACGTTTGCCCAAAGGTCCCGTATCGACGGGAAACCGCTTCAGGACGCCGCCCTCGATGGAGCGCGCAGCCGCCTTCGTCCGATCTTGATGACCAGCATGGCCATGATCGCAGGAATGATTCCCCTTGCCCTCGGTCTTGGCGAAGGGGGAGATCAGACCGCTCCGCTCGGAAGAGCAGTGACGGGTGGCCTGGCACTGGCGACCATGGCTACTCTTTTTGTGCTGCCTGCCGTCTTCACCCTTGTATCAAGTCGCTCGGGAGTGGGCTCTGGTTCGCTCGATCCCGACGATCCAGCAAGCAGGCATTTTTCAACCAGCGTCAACCACAATTAAACGTTGTGAGGAGAACACTATTCATCATGAAAACCAAATGGATTAGGCGGCGCCTCGCGCTTTCTGCAGTGGCATGCCTCGGAATCATTGGCTCTTTGTGCGCAACCGAAGCGCCAAACGCCATCGAACTCAAAACTGTCAGGCCGGCGCGAGGCGATATTTATCGCTACATCAGCTTGCCGGGAAGCATCAAGCCCAACCAGCAGGCAACCCTTTACGCCAAAGTTCCAGGCTACCTGAAGTCGCTTTCTGTGGACAAGGGAGACCGCGTCACCGCCGGGCAGACACTCGGAGAGATTGAAGTCCCGGAGCTCGCCGCAGAAGCCGTCAAATATCGCGCCGAGATCAAGGTCGCACAAATGGATTTCAACCGTTTGGACGAGGCCAGGAAACGTTCTCCTGATCTTGTCACCCCTCACTCGGTGGAGGAAGCCATGGGAAGGCTGGACATTGCCCGGGCAAACCTCGAACGGACCCAGACGCTGTTGAATTACAGCAAGCTTACCGCCCCTTTCGCCGGTGTCGTAACCATGCGCTTCGTTGACCCGGGCGCATTCATTCCCGCACCTGTTTCCGGTAACTCCGCCCAGACCGCCGCCATCGTCACGTTGATGGATTTTAATACTGTGCGCGCGCAGGTCGGAGTTCCGGAAATGGAAGCCTCCTTCGTCCGCGAGGGACAGCCCGTGCAGGTGACCACTGAGAGTCTCCCAGGCAAAACTTTTGAAGGGAAAGTCAGCCGCCAGAGTTACGCATTGGATGAGGCAACACGATCCATCCTAATCGAGGCCGATCTGGCCAATCCTGACTTCACGTTGCGTCCCGGCATGTATGCCACCATCAAGATCGGCGTAGAGAAACATGTCAACACGCTCCTTCTTCCTATCGCGGCTTTGGTTTCCGAAAAGTCAGGCGCCTCGGTATTTCTTCTGGTTGAAAGCAAAGCGAAAAAGACTTCTGTTAAACCGGGGTTCAAGAATACGGCACAGGTCGAGATACTCGGTGGCATAAAGCCTGACGATACTGTCCTGCTTCCTGGCAAACAGCCTTTGATCGATGGGCAATCGGTGAATGTCGTGGAGGATAAATGAAAACACTTGGTTATCACTGCACTTTGCCTATCGTGGCCGCTTTCTTCTGCCTGCTCGGCTTGGCGAGCGCAGAAGCTGCACCTGAAATTCCAGCGGCGGCAGGGAGTCCCCCCATCACGAATACCTTTGCTGCGATTGATTTGCCCACGGTATTGAGGCTGGCAGGGGCGCAGAATCTCGATGTGCAGATTGCCATCCAGCGACTTAAAGAGGCCTCCGCCAATCGCAGCAGTGCCACTGCACTCTTTCTTCCCTCCATCTCTCCCGGAATAACCTACCATCGCCGCGATGGAATGGCGCAGGCCGTGCCTGCTGGAACAGTTTCGGAAACTCACTTGGAATCGTACTCCCCCGGGGGCGCCATCGCCGCCCAGGTAAATATTGGCGACGCGATATACCAGTCGCTTGCTGCGAAACAACTTGTCGAAGCTTCGCGGCAAGGTCTCGAGGCGCAACGACTTGATTCCTGCTTCGCGGCAGCAGAATCTTACTTCGATCTGGTGAAATCCAAAGCGCTCGCGGACGTGCTCGCCGAGGCAGTAAATATTTCCAATGATTATCAGAAACAATTGCATCAGGCAGTCGAGTCGGGAATTGCCTTCAAAGGAGATGAGCTGAGGGTGCAAACACAAAGCCAAAATTATCAAATCGCACGGCGGCAGGCTTTGGAACAGCAACAGGCTGCGTCTGTTACCCTGGCTCAATTACTCCACCTTGATTCCACCATGGAGCTGATCCCGGAAAACGGGGACATGGTTCCGCTGAAGCTGATTCCACCAGACGCAGGTGTTGCTTCCCTTGTCCAACAGGCACTGATGGCACGCCCTGAATTGAAGCAAAGCCGCGCATTGGTTTTAGCTGCCGGTGATGCAAAAAAAGGGGCTGTTTATGGACCACTTATTCCTTCCGTTGGAGCGCAGGTGTTTGTTGGAGCATTTGGTGGCGGACACGACAACGCTCCCAGTAACTTCGGTGCTTCCCAGGATTACACGCTTGGGATCAGTTGGAAAATTGGGCCCGGAGGTTTGTTTGATTCAGGCCGGGTCAATGCCAGCATGGCACGATTGACCGCCGCTGAACTGACCGAGGCCAAACTGAAAGAATCCATCATCGCGGATGTCGTGAGAAAGCATAACCGTGCACAATCCTTGCTGGAGCAAATCACTCTGACCGAACGTAAACTGACCACGGCCGGTGAGACATTAAGACTCACTCGTGAGCGAAAACAATTCGGTGTAGGCATAGTCCTCGAAGATATTCAAGCACAGCAGGAGCTGACCAAAGCACGGTCGGATTATTTGAGCGCGATTTCAGAGTTCAACAAGGCGGAATTTGCTCTCAGCAGCGCTCTCGGCAAAGCCCGATGACCGAAAAAGCGAAGCTTCGGTGAGTGGACTCAATCGGCTTATTGCAAACCCAAATAACGCATTTTCGTGAATAATTCCAAAAATGACTGGCTCCCTGAAAGGCCAACAACAGTCCAACAACGACCATGAAACCTGAACTCAAATATGGAACTTATATTGATTCTATTGGCTTTCTTGAGATGGTACCCCCGCCCGTAATTGAACCGGGATCAACGGTTTAGGAAACCGCTTATCTTTCTTTGAGGCGAGTTCAGTATGCCCCAATAAACACAAGGGATTTGAAAGTTGTAACGATTTCATTACAGCGCATCTGATACCGCCATCTGATACTGTATTATGAAAGCGAAGGTTTCCGAACAAAATCAGCTTTGGACAAAAGCACCCGTCGCAAATTTGCTTCGATACGAGCCTTCTGGGATCTACTTCGCCCGTGCTAAAGTCCGGGGAAAACTCATTCGAAAATCTCTCGATACCAATGTGCTGTCAGTTGCCAAATTGAGGTTGTCTGATGTGCTTGATGCAGAACACAAAGCTGTCGCATCCTCGAAGACTAAGGTGATGGGAAAAATGACGTTCGGTGATGCACTGGCAGCTTTTAAAGATCGCGTAAAAAATGCGACCGAAATTAAGGAGAGCACGAAGCATTACAATGACGAGGCAATCATCGCGCTGCTGCGAACATGGCCAGGACTCTCTGAAACGGACATTAAAAAAATCACTCCCCAGGATTGCATTCAATGGCGTGCATCAATCGGCCAAGAGTATTCTGCACCACGAGTTAACGGAATTCTTTCGGTGCTGAGACGTACTCTTGATATAGCTTTGGAAGCAGGTATTCGCTATGACAACCCCGCCAAGGTTCGTGACGTCAAACGAGCCAGGGTTCGACGAAAGGAATTGCGATTGCCGGAACCGACTCAATTTTGGGCTCTCATCAAAGAGGTGAGAGGTTCAGGGAGTGGATACAGCCCGCAATGCGCAGACGCCATTGAGTTCTTTGCATTTGTTGGACCTAGGCTTAATGAGGCAGCGCGGATTTATGGAAGAGATTGTAGCTTCTCGAAGAACGAAATAGTAATTCGCGGGGATTCCAAAACAGGAACAAAAAATTGGGAGATCAGGAGGGTGCCCATGATTCCCGAAACCCGAACGTTACTGGAGCGTCTAAAAAAAGAACGGGGCGAACAAGAATTCCTCGAAAATCCCGTTCTAAAAGTCCGGAAATTTACCCGCTCCTTAAAGAGGGCTTGTAAAAAACTTGGATTGCACCACCTCACTCACCACGACTTGCGACATCTCTTCGCGACTCGCTGCATTGAGTCAGGAGTTGACATCCCCACAGTTGCAAAGTGGCTGGGACACAAGGATGGCGGAGCGTTGGCCATGAAAACATATGGCCACCTACGCGATGAACATTCAGCTAAGATGGCCAAAAAAGTCCAATTTTCAGAACAAATCACTGAAAATGTGATTTTGAAGTCTTGCAATACGCCTGCTGGCGAAACGGTGGCTCATGGGAGTGGAAACCAGGAAATCGGGAAGGCGAAGGCAAAATATGGTTACCCTTGGTGGGCATCCAAGGATCCGCTCGAAGTGTTCTGGGGACAACTTAACGAAGCCGTTCAAATTGTTGACATGACTAAATTCCACGCTTGCGCAAAAGAAGCCATGGAGAGAGAAATTTTCGAAGATGAACTTCAAGATAAAGTCGCCCTAAAGGCAGAGTTAACAGAGCGGATCGAAATGGAAGTGTTGGAAAAGTTAAGCGTCAGAAGCCGCCCTAAAGTTAGACAGTTGACTCCTTCAAAATCATGATGTTGAGCACCTTCACTTTTGGATGAAATGTGGAATGGTTGAATATGGGTTTTTGGTTGATCATGTCCGTAGGGACTTTAATTGCACTTTGGGCGGCATCGGCCAGTCGAGCCAGCTCCGAGGGCCAGGAAGATGACGAATATTCAGATGAGAAGCAACCAAGTCCCCCGGGTGCGCCCTTTTTGAACCCTCCTCACCTGTATTCGGAAAACGGTACAAGAACTCCACCACCTATTCCCGAGGTGTGGCAGTATCAGCCTATGGACCAAGCAGAATATTGGGACGCCTTAGAACTTCACTACAAGGACCCTTTACGAAATCCGCTACCAACTGATCCTCCACGCCCTCCGAGAGAGGGGTTTCGTGACTGAGGTCACGCTGTTTCTTAGGCCAATATATTTATCCTTCTCGGTCTTCTAATAGTCCGTGAGAAATGAATTGGCACAGGTCAACGAAGAGACGTCCATATTCACCGAATCAAAGTTTCTCGAAGTAGCGACTGAGGTTATGCGCCGAGTGCTTTCTACCTCGATCAGCAGCATCGATTTCTTGTTCATACAGCGTAGTCGCTTTGTTGAAGAGGCAAATAATAGTTTCGAGCATGTGGGATTGAATTTAGAGCCTACTTCAATAGAGTTTCCGTATGCCGAAAAAACGCCCTTCTATCCCCAAAGCTGTGTCTGAATTGGTGTTTAAAGAATACGACCATATGTGCGCAATTTGCGGGCGGCATAATCCACAATTACATCATATGGACAAAAATCCGGAAAATAATGAGCCCCTCAATATTTTGCCACTCTGTCCCAATTGCCACCTTCAAGACGTGCACAATCCAACCAGCGCTCCGGATTATGGCAAACTTCGACTCTTTCGGGTCTACAAAGACCCATTAATTTTAGATCCGAGATTTCATCCAATTTATCGAAGGATGAAATGCCTCCACGATCCGAAGAAAAGCGAACAACCGAACCTTTTCGTATACCGCCTCAACGATCTGATTGAGTTCATTGAGTGTTTTAGGATGGGAAGTTTTTATAAGCGAAAAATTTTGACCATGATAAACAAACCTTACAACTTTTACTACGGGAAGGGGTCAAGTCGCGCACTGCGGATGCGATGCTTGCAGCCCGCGAGCTTGACTCATTCGACTCGATGGCAAACTACTATCACCGGACGCGCCAAGCGGTGAGAGACTCGAAGCGATGGTTCGCGTCGGCGCTTTCGAAATTTGGCGAAACGCGCACGCGATAATTCTGGCAGGCGCAGCGTCTACTGAAAACTTACGGCGGATCGGTGGAATCGAAGCAAGGCTGGCTCGTTCAGCCGCCAGGTTTAGAACAATTGTCGACGATTCCTGCTAGCCTTTGTTAATGCAAACTCGTACATTGGCATCTACAACTCATTGAATGAACCATGTCCCAGCCATTTGACCTGCGATCGCTTTTTACGCAATTTCCTCCACAAACCAAACGGAAGATCTTCGCGAGCTACCACCATCAGGGCGACCAGCAATACTACAATGCGTTCACGACGACGTTTGACGATACCTACGACATAATTTTTGACAACTCAATGGAGCGCCGCGTTGACAGCGATAACGTCAACTATGTGCTTCAGCGAATTCGAGATACTTTCATTTCCGGGACATCATGTACGATCGTGCTCTGTGGTTTAGAAACTCCTTGGAGGAAGTACGTGGATTGGGAAATTAAGGCCACTTTGGACATGGAACATGGACTAATCGGAGTAAACCTTCCAACCAATCGGGCAAGCGCCTCTGGTAACGTGATCGTCCCAGATCGCCTTCATCATAACATTCAGTCAGGCTATGCGGTTTGGACAAATTGGACTGCGTTCACCCAGAGCGCAGCGGCGGTCAAATCTTTAATCGAGCAAGCTGTCAACCGGTCTCCGAAACAAATTGTGAACGACCATCCGATGATGGCCCGTAACGGAACGCCGCCACGGAGAATGTGAAGCTCCTCCCTGCTATTCTGGATTCATGTAAATGTCCAGCGGATGAAATCCTGCGGCCGGGTTTTCGCTTTTTCCTTCCAGAAGGAGATTGACGAGAATCTCAGCCCGCTTCTGCAGTCCTGCCGTTCCATAGCTCATCTCACTAACATTTTCTCGAATCTCGTCGATATATGCGACAAACTCCCTGCGTGTTCGTATCGGCCTCACGATCCGGAGAAATGATAAATCGTCAATTTTTACGTCAGCGAGCCTCACGCAAACGAGCTGTTTCACTGCACATTTAGCGAACCCAATCTCATAAGGGACCCACCATGACGTTCTCGTCGCGTCAGAAAGAAAAATCATCACGTCCGTGCATCGTCGAATACCAGCCTCGATAAACTGGGTCACTTTTTCGTGGTCGCGATCATTCACCGCTTTTTCAAGTTCCTTGTCATTCACATCCAAGTAAATATCGAGGCCCTGTTTCTTAATGTAATCCCCGTAATTTTGGACCGTGTCCTTATCAACTCGGATGTGAGACAGGAAAATGCTTGGACCTTCAGGTGTAGCCTCCTTAATAAGTCCGGCCTGATTGGCCTCCGCGATTGAACCGAAGCGGCCGATCACTTCATCGTATAGATTTCTCCACTCATATTTATGAGGCCCGTCACCGTTTGTATTCACTCGCATGGCTCGTTCATGTTAAAGCATAGCGTAGCGGTATTGCCTCGCTTTTCCAGATCGGAGATCGCCAATGACGTGGGAAACATGCATCGATTGAAATGGCAACCCACGAACCATGTCGGGCGAACGAATCCTCGAAAACGGCAAGACTCAAAAACCACACCAGCGAATTCCACCTCGTTTTTGGGCCCTCTGAAATCAAGTGTTCCAGTGGGCGGCGGTTCTGTGCAGTTTGCGATGATCGCATTTTCGAACATCAGTAGTTCACCATCGGTAATCACTTCGGATTCTGGTTTTGCTGCTTTCGATGAAAAGCGAACCGCACCGAACCCGGAAATCTCTAGAGTAGTTCCGATGAAGACGCAGTTCTGAAAATCCACGTCAATCACGCTAGTATGCGCAAACTCGCCGCCATAGAAACGGCAGCCTGCGAAAGCGGTACTACTGATCGAGAAATCCGGTCCCGGATTCCAGACCACACCGCTGAGGGTGACTTTACTAAACATGACGCCTCTCAAGGTGCCTGTACGGAACGTGATGTCGGTGAGTTCTCCATGATGGAAGTCAGAGTTGCTCCACTGAATCGATTCGAGATACCAGCGCTTTTCACGGCTTCCTAGTGCGGCCGCGATAATACGTGCGTTAAGCCGTGTATTCGTCGGACGTTCCGGGTCTTCAGCAATAAAGAGCAAGCGCGCACGCAACGGTTCATCGTCCCGGAAATTCCGGACCGATGCTTCAACCACATCACGGCTGAGTACCACCTGTGTCCGCTCAATTCGACTAATGATCTTAGTTCGTTCCCGAGCGTGCAAAATGGTAGAAACACCCGAATGAAAACCCCACGCGAGAACCACTATTGCGGTTGCGCCAATAAGTGCGCGCCTGAGCCAGCGCCAGTGCGCACGACGGCGTACAATGCTAAAACGCTGGCGAACCGCTGCCAAAATGCCGGCATTCCCACCTACTTGGTCCACCGAGATGTACTGTGCTTCCCGCTGGAGTAATTCGAGTGGCGCAGGAATAGCGAGCTCTTGTCGAGCGCTGACGCGGATGGAAATGACGGTCCGCCGAAGCGCATGCGCGTAGTAAAGTTCGGCCAGGCACCATGCACTGGTGGCCGAATTGGGGGAAACCAACGCAATCACTGC
>JAQGOY010000187.1 GCA_028293375.1 Verrucomicrobiales bacterium
CTTTTCTATCCTCTGTAAAACCCAATTTTCCGGATAAATTCTGGCTGCCTTTCGAGCCCATCCAGTCGCAGCTTTTGCATCTCCTTCGGCCTTGGCGCACAATGCTAAAAACAAACAAGCTATTCCTTTGTCATTATCCGCTCCGCTCGCCTTATAAACCTTTTCAAGAATCGGCCGGGCCTCCGAGTACCGTCCCTGATCAGCCAAAACTGCGCCTCGTGTGCCCTGAAGCGTAACTAAATTCGGCGCCAATTCACTGGCCATCATGGACCATCTGTCCGCCTCTGGAAGGTAGTCGATTATTCCAGACATATGAGGCAGGCAGGCAAGGCAATCCAATACATACACTTTTTCCAGCAAGGACACGTCCTCTGTGATAAAGGACTCACAATCGGCACGTACGTCGTCATACTTTCCCTGGGAGATGAGACATCGCATTCTCCCCAACCTGAACCCTGTCAGTGTGGACTTTGATACGTCCATTCTTTGTAAAAGCTTGTCCAGCACTGCTATTGCCTCTCTATGTTGTTGCAAAGCTCCCAGCACCCATACCAACAGGGTTTGAATTCTCAATTGATCGGGAGCAATTATCAGAAGTTCAGTTATCCTGGTTTTCAGTTCATTGAGTTCATTCCTGGCTGCCATGTTCATCAACTCTGTGAAGCACTTTTCTTCGATGCCGCCGGAGGCGCATTTCATCATGTCCGCCTGATAATCCCTTTGAATCGGAGCATAGGGAGAAGAATTACCCAAACCAGGCAGCCCTCCACCCCGCAGTTTGGGAAACCCTCCTTTAACTTTCCAGATTCTATAAACAAAAAATAAAAGTATTCCCCCGAGCCCTCCCATTAGGCACACGAGGAAGGCCGCCGATCTCCACGTCAATTTTCCCGGGTCCGTTAAAACGAAGTAACAAATTCCAAAGCAGGCGACAGAACAAAGACTCAAAAACAGCATCGCTACAATCCTTAGACAGCTTCCCAGAATTTTCATCGTTAACTGCCTTTTACTGCCGACTTCTCCGCTTCCTGTTCCAAAAACCATCTGTAGCATTGCCAATCCGTCCGAGGCCGTGCCCTGACCTAACGTAGAGACTTGATAAGGAATAAGATTTTCAATCACCACCAATATATTCGCCAGGGCGAACAAACCGGGAATTCTAAGGGGCTGATGAACACCCAAACTTAACTCGCCCGGACGACAAAAGAAATAACCTGCGAAGAAAAAAACAAGGTTGATGGTCGGTCCCGCCATGACAACAAGGAAATACTTCAACCGATGCCACGGTTCGTGATTAGGCACAAATAAAGTGATTCCTCCCATCGGCACCCGCCTGAATTCGAACGGAAACCCAAATAATCGACAACGCAGCACGGGACTTCCAAAACCTACGATGACCTTGATGACATTGAACTTGAACCATTTCGCCACGAACGCATGTGCCAGCTCATGCGGCACAGTGGCGACAATTATGAAGAATTGTAACAAAAAGCATTTCACCATGAAACTACCCCCTTCAGAGGAAGGTGAAAAAAGCAAAATCGCGAAGCCAATCAACCCCGCAGCCACGTACAACAAAAGGAAAGCACCTAAGAATTTGCCATTCAAAGTGGCATGACAAACAGGACAGAAAACCTTAGCCCGGGAAAAGGTGATGCTCTCCCTCACGAAAGTTTGTCCTGGCGCGGATTCCACTCCGCAGACATCACATTTTTGCATCAAGGCAGAGGTTAACTGTCTTTCTGGCTACCGCAAAGTCTCAATAGAGGCGAATAGTCAACGATGATATCGTCGAAGCAGTCGCAGGCTTAGTCATCCTGAATCGGTGGCGCGAACTCCTCGGGCAATTCCTATCCATTGATGTAAAATTCCTTTCACGTATAACTTCGATTTATTCCAGGGCAGAGCTGGATTTTACCTCCTAATCCTCCAGAATTCTTCGTTGACGCTCCGCTGACGTCGGCTAGAATGTCCGGCTCGAAGTCGAGTTTGACTTTTGGACTAAAATTAATATGGCAATCAAAGTTGGAATTAATGGATTCGGCCGCATAGGCCGTTTGGTATTTCGTGCAATCGCTGAGCAAGGTTTGCTCGGCAAGGAAGTCGAAGTTGTCGCCGTCGGTGATATCGTTCCCGCAGACAACCTGGCTTATCTCCTGAAATATGATTCCACCCAGGGCCGCTTTAACGGCACTGTTTCCTCCAAAAAATCGTCCGCTGACAAGGCTGAAGACGATGTCCTTGTCGTCAATGGCAAAGATATCCACGTCGTTAGCGCCAAAGATCCTTCCGGTCTCCCCTGGAAGCAATTTGGAGTCGATGTAGTCATCGAATCCACCGGTCTTTTCACTGAAGCTGAAAAGGCCAAGGGCCATATCACTGCTGGCGCCAAGAAAGTCATCATCTCCGCTCCTGCGAAGAACGAAGACATCACCGTCGTCATGGGCGTCAACCATGAGCAATATGATCCAGCGAAGCACCATATCATTTCCAATGCTTCCTGCACCACCAACTGTCTCGCCCCTCTGGTTCACGTCCTCCTGAAAGAAGGTTTCGGCATTGAAGAAGGTCTCATGACCACCATTCATTCCTACACCGCCACCCAGAAGACTGTGGACGGCCCAAGCAAAAAGGATTGGAAAGGTGGACGTAGCGCCGCCATTAATATCATTCCTTCCACCACCGGAGCCGCCCGCGCCGTCGCCCTCGTTTGCCCTGAAGTCAAAGGCAAGCTCACCGGTATGGCTTTCCGCGTTCCCACCCCAACCGTTTCCTGCGTCGACCTTACCGTCAAGACCACCCGCGACACCAGCTATGCTGAGATTTCCGCAGCCATGAAAAAGGCCAGCGAAACTTACATGAAGGGTTACCTCGAAACCACCAAAGACGAAGTGGTCAGCAGTGATTTCATTCACTCCAAGGCTTCTTCCATCTATGACGAAGGTTCGGGCATCGAGCTCAACAAACGTTTCTTCAAGTTGATCAGTTGGTACGACAACGAATGGGGTTACAGCAACCGCGTTGCTGACCTTCTCAAATACATGATCAGTAAAGGTCTGTAATTCTTTCCCTCTTAAAGGCGATCCTTTGCGGATCGCCTTTTTCGTGTACTCAAATAAAGAACCATCTTATGCGCGTTACCGGCGGCCAATATGCAGGACGTCCTCTTAAAGTCCCTTCAGGACTGGATGTGCGGCCCACACCCGACCGGGTGCGACAGGCGATTTTCAACAGTTTGGGCAATCGAATCACCGACGCAGCAATTCTCGAGCTCTTTGCTGGCTCAGGAGCCCTCACTTTCGAAGCCATCAGTCGCGGGGCGAAACACGCCGTTTGCGTCGAAAAATCGCGCCATCACGGCTCTTTTATTCTGAGCAATTCACACAGCCTTGGCCTCGGCCGAACGGAAGTCGATGTTCGCGTGCAGGATGTCTTTACCGCCATGCCCCAGTTGGCCAGCCTGGGAACACAGTTCGATATCATCCTTGCCGATCCTCCCTACGGCGAAAAAAATGTGGGCAAACGTTCCAACTCGCTAGCTCAAAAGCTGTTGGACGATCCGGCGCTGCCTCGTTTGCTTAAAACAGAGGGGCTGCTTGTCCTGGGCCATACCAAACGGGACACGCTCACTTTGCCAGCCACCTATACTGAGATCAAAGAGATGAAGCATGGAGACACCATGTTTCGCTTTCTTTGTCTCGCAGAACAAAGCATCGCCGAAATATTGATTAACACTTAAAGGCTGTAAGCTTGTCCATTTACGTAAATCCTTTATGCGTAACCACGACAGCGATGTGCATGCAAACGCCCAGTTTAATATTAGAACGTTTTTCGCATACTCCGGTCCATCTATTATCCCTTTGCAAAGAATTAAAGACATCGTAACCTGTTGGTTCGCAGAATGAGACAATTTGTCACCATAGCTTTCAACGCTTTCATGGAGCTGATTCGACAACCCATTTTCCTGCTGTTGATGACCACATCCGTGAGCTTTGAGGTCTTTCTTTCCTGCATCAATTATTTTGGTTTCGGCGACGAACCCAAGCTGGTGAAAAACAGCGTTCTTGCGGTGATGTTCCTCGCTGGTCTTTTTGGTGCCGTCCTGAGCGCCTCGGCTTCCATCGCCAGGGAAATTCGGTCCGGCACTGCTCTCGCCGTTCTGGCTAAACCTGTCAGCCGCTCGCAATTTCTCATTGCCAAATATTTTGGCCTCGCTGCTTCCCTCACTGTCCTTACCTACGTAAATTTAATTGGCGCTCTTTTCGCCACCCGCATGGCTTTCGATTCTTACGGCACAATCGATGTCCCCGCTCTTTCCATTTTCCTCGGTTCCCTGGGCCTCGCCTACTTGTTGGCTGCATTGACGAATTATTTCCTGGGACGGCCTTTTATGGCAGACGCCGTCGTGAGTGTCGTGGTGTTTCTGACCATCGGCTTCGTCGTTGTCCTTTTCACCAATAAAGTCGTGCCTTTTACTGTTACCTATACTGGCATCGACTGGCGCATGGTCCCGGCTGCCATCCTCATTCTTTTTGCCCTCTGGATACTGGCTGCCATTGCCGTCGCCTGCTCCACCCGCCTCGAAGTCATTCCCTGCATGGCCATCTGCACCGCGCTCTTTCTTATTGGACTCATGTCTGATTTCCTTTTCGGCCGGAAAGCTGTGGATGGTTCCTGGTGGGCCGGGTCCGTTTACGCTGCCATTCCCAATTGGCAATTATTCTGGTTGGCGGATGTGCTCGAAGATGCCAAAAACGTCACATGGAGTCATTTGTGGAATTACGTTATTCAAGCCTTCGCCTATGTCGTTTGCTACGTTGGCGCGGCATTATCGATTGCCTTGGCATTATTTGAAGATCGGGAGCTTAGCTGATGATGGATCGCAATTTTCAAAAAATCGGGTTGGTCAATGGTCTCCTCTTGTTGTTGGCCACCATTGGGAGTGTTGCCGTTACCAAATACGCCAGCATTAATAGCGGCTGGCTTGCCTCCGCATTTCTGGGACTCTCGTTCCTTGTCACGCTGATCAGTTATTTCCAGATGCGGCTCATGGATCGGGAGCAGCTCGAAAAATTGGAATACGATGAGCTGAACAAAGAAAAAGCCAGCGCCACATTATTCACCTCTCAGGAAGCGGATTCATTTCCCGCTCGGCGCTCTCGCGAACAGTTCGAACGTTTCTTCATTCCTCTGTTTACCATCCTGATCGTCACGCTTTCCTGCTACTTCCTCTATCGCGCTTTCAATGTCCTGAAGATTGTTCGTCCCATCGAACAATCCCGCGCTTACATCGCGCTTTCGGTCTATGCCCTCTTCGGTCTGGTGTTTTTCATTCTCGGAAAATATTCTTCCGGACTTTCCCGGAATAATCCTCAGTCCCTGCTCCGCCCCAGCGGCAGTTTCCTGATGACCAGCGCCTATATCTGTTTCATCGTCACTGGAACAATCGCTGCCACTCGCGCTTCTTTCCCCAACGCTGACACTTACGTCGCCCGCATCCTCTGCGTCGTCCTCCTTCTCATCACGGTCGAATATCTATTCAGTCTCGTTTTCGAAATCTATCGCCCCCGGGTTAAAGGCCGTGCGGGTCGCCTGCTTTACGACAGTCGTTTCGCGGGCCTGTTTGGCGAACCCGAAAGCGTCTTCAAAACTGCCGCCCACGCCATGGATTACCAGTTCGGGTTCAAAGTTTCCGAGACATGGTTCTTTCGCTTTTTTAGAAAAAATATCCTGATCCTGATCCTGGCCCAAATCGCCATCCTTCTCGTCTCCACCACCGTTGTCGTCATTGAGCCCGGTGAGCAGGCCCTGCTCGAACGATTTGGCAAACAGGTCAATCAGGGCGAAGTCTTGAATCCAGGGCCTCATTTCAAGTTGCCCTGGCCCATCGATTCTATCCGGCGCTACAAAACCCTTGAGGTTCAGTCCTTCAATATTGGTTTTGAAGCGGATGACACCAAAGCCAAAGAAACCGTCATTTTGTGGACCCTTAGTCATTACAAGGAGGAATACAACCTTCTCGTTGCCAGCCGTGATGAACTGGGTTCAACCAATAACCAGGACGCTGTCCCTGTCAATTTACTCACGGTCAGCATCCCGGTCCAATTCCAGATCAAAGACCTCAAATCCTACGCTTACAATTTTTCGGATGCCGCTAACGTTCTTCAGAATCTCGCCACCCGCGAAGTGGTTCGCTACCTGGTCGGGGTCGACCTACACGAAATCATGTCCTTTGGCCGCTCCGAAGCCGCAGAAACGCTCAAAAAACGAATCCAGGCGGAAGCAGACCGTTATAACCTCGGGGTGCAAATCATCTTCATCGGCCTTCAGGATATTCATCCTCCTGTAAAAATTGCCGAATCTTACGAGAATGTAGTTTCCGCCGGCCAGGAAGTTCAGACCAAACTCCTGACCGCCCAGGCCGATGGTGAAAGCACCCTTTCCGCTGCCCACGCGAACGCGGACCTCACTGCCCAGCAGGCCCGGGCCTATAGCTCTAACAAGATCGTTGAGGCCAATGGAATGACGTCTCAGTTCACCAATCAGATCACCGCTTACAACGCTTCACCCAAGGTCTATCAGGCCAGGCTTTACTATCAGGCTATTCAAAAGGGTATGGTCGGCGCCCGCAAAATCGTTCTCGGTGCATCCAATAGCCAGGATGTCATTATGTTCAATCTCGAAGACAAATTCCGTTCAGATTTGATCGACCTCAATCTGCCTTCAGGAAAATAAATTTTACGGTTAATATGAAAATCAACGCGTTGACAATAATTATTGGATCGCTCCTGCTGATCGTTTTCGGCTCTCTCGTTTTCTTCTACCAGGTGGGCCAGACCCAGATCGCCATGGTCACCACCTTTGGAAAGCCCACCGGCGATGAAATCCAGCCCGGCCTGAAAATGAAATGGCCATGGCCCATTCAAAAGGTGCAAATCTTTGACAACCGCATCCAGGACTTCGAAGAAAAGCTGGAACAAACTCAAACCCGCGATGGACAGAATTTGCTGATCCGAGTTTTCGTTGGCTGGAAAATCGCCAAACCCACCGTCTTCCGCGAACGCTTTGCCGGTTCAGTTTCCAGCGCCCAGGACGCTCTTGAAAGAATCGTTCGCACTCAAAAAGATGCTGTCGTTGGTCGACACACTTTCTCCAATTTCATTTCCACGGATCCGAAGCAGCTCCAATTCACTGAGATGGAAAAGGAAATTTTCGATGCTGTCACGCCCCTGGCCGCAGAGAACGGAATCAAACTCGAAATCCTCGGCATCAAAAAGATCGGTCTCCCGGAATCCATCACCAGCAAAGTGCTGGACAGGATGAAGGAGGAAAGGACCCGCTATTCCCGCAAATTACTGGCCGAGGGCGAAAGCGAGGCTCAGAAAATCCGCAGTTCCGCCAATGCAGAAAGTGAAATCATCCAGGCCCAGGCTCGCGCAAAAGCCAGCGGTCTCCGCGGCCAGGCTGATGCTGAAGCCAGCAAGTCTTTGACCATTCTGAATCAGAATCCCGAACTGGCCGATTTTCTCATG
>JAQGOY010000207.1 GCA_028293375.1 Verrucomicrobiales bacterium
GGCCCGAAATGGTGGACGATACATTCACTAAATCCTATTATTATAGCGTGGAGAATGCTTACATTTACCTCCCCAAAGAAGATACTTACGCTGCCTGCCGGGGACCGCAGTTCACCGCGTGCTACGACCGTTACGACAAGACTACCAAGGGAACGTTTCGAAACACCGGCATGACGGTGCTCGTGCCGAAGACCGAGGCTGCCGGGAAGCCCTGGGTCTTCCGGGCGGACCGCATCGGCCCGGATGCCACCGCCCTTGATCTGGCCCTTCTGGCCAAGGGGTACTACATCGCGGCACCTGCGATCTCGGGGGGAGGACCCACCCGGAAAGAATGGGACGAAGTTTATAAGACCATGACCGACCACGGCTTTTCCAGGAAACCCGCCCTGACAGGCATCGGCGCCGGAACCGGGGAAGCCTACGCCTGGGCCATCCAGAATCCCGACAAAGTTTCCTGCATTTACGGGGAGAACCCCGCCATGCGCAGCATCATGACGAGCGAGCAGGGCGATCGTCACCTGGTGGACAAACTGGAGCCGCTGGCCAAAGCAGGCGTGCCGATCCTGCATGTGTGCGGCAGTCTCGATCCATGGCTGGACCGGGATACTCGCGTGGCGGAGAGGAATTACAAAGCACTCGGCGGCAATTTCACGGTGATTCTCCGGCAAGGCGAGGGCCATTTTGCGACTGGGCCGCAGGATCCGAAGCCAGTAGTGGATTTCATCGTCGGTAAATCCAATTGAACAGATCATGAACAAAATACGATTCGGAACCTCCTTGTTACTTGCCCTTGGTCTCCTTGGCTTCGCAAGGGCAACACTCGGAGCGGAACAACTTCTGAAGATTGATTATCCCGCCTCCACCGCCACGAACGAGTTGCAGGTGGCTGTCACCTACACACTCTGGATTCCCGACGGTGTGAAAACGATTCGCGGTATCATCGTTCATCAGCACGGCGCGGGAACCACGGCTTCCATCGAAGGCTCCACAGCTGCCTCCGATTTGCACTGGCAGGCGCTGGCAAAGAAGTGGGACTGCGCGCTCTGGGGTTCGAGTTATCATGTGCAGAATGAAAAGATTGACACGTCTCCTGGAGCCTCGGAATTGTGGTTTGACCCGCGCAATGGTTCGGAGAAAACATTTCTTAAGGCACTGGGTGAGTTTGCCATCAAGGCTGGCCATGCGGAAATAGACAAAGTGCCCTGGGCGCTCTGGGGGCATTCCGGCGGTGGCATCTGGGCTGATGTCATGGTTGCCCTTCACCCTGACCGCGTCGCGGCTGTGTGGATGCGCTCGGGGTCCTCACTCATGTTTCTCTCTCATCCGGAATTTACAGATCATGCCGTGCCCGCCTCCGTGTACCGCATCCCCATGTTGACCAATCCTGGAGTGAAGGAAAAACCCAAGCAATTGCCGCCGGAACCAGACACACGCACTGCCGCAGAGAAGATGAAGGGTCCCTGGCTGGGCAACATGGCGACGTTCAAAGAATACCGCGCCCATGGCGGACTCATCGGATTCGCGCCCGATCCGCTGACCGGCCATGAGTGCGGCGACTCGCGTTACCTTGCTATCCCATTTCTCGACGCCTGTCTGGCGATGCGGCTGCCGGACAAAGGCAGCAAGGACCAAACGCTCAAGCCGATGGACCCGAGCAAGGCGTGGCTCGCACCGTTGTTCGGAGACGAAGCGAAACCAGCGGCTGATTACAAGGGCAACCCGTCAGAAGCGGTTTGGTTGCCAAATGAAGCGGTGGCGAAAGCGTGGATGGAATATGTGAAAACCGGCGCGACGAGCGACTCCACGCCGCCTCCGGCTCCGTTCGACGTGCGCGTGTCAACTAAGCGTGAGACAGGAACTGAAATCGTCTGGAGCGCTGAAGCGGATTTTGAAAGCGGCATCGGCGGCTTCATTGTCCTCCGCGACGGACAGGAACTGGCGAAACTGCCGGAGAAGCCAGTGGGCAAATTCGGACGCGCCTTATTTCAGTCCATGACGTATCACGACACCCCAAGCCAGCCGTTGCCGCAGATGCGATACATGGACACCTCGGCCAAGCCGGGTGAAAAACACTCTTACTCCATTGTCAGCGTCAACAGCGTTGGATTGAAATCTCAGCCTTCGGCCGCAGCGTCCCTCCAGTGACGATCAGGGATCAAATGTCAGCACTGACAGCGTTGCCAGGAAGGAATACACCGCCTTCCTGACCTTCAGAATGGAGCGACCCGTGACTTGCCATCCCGCCATTCTGAATCAGATCGTGGTCAATCAGCATCCGCACAGAAGCGAACATTAGTCATGATGTTCGCTTGAAGTCTGTCTGTTGCTCGGTTCAGAAATGGACGAAAACGCGTTCCTTCGGGAAACGCACCTTGGGCGCGTTCGCGTACTTGTCGGTTGAAGCGCGATAACCAACTGTGGCAATGACGGCACTCGCCAGTCCTTTGGCGTTCAAGCCGAGTATCTCGTCATACTGTGCGCGATCGAAACCCTCCATCGGACACGCATCAATGCCGAGCAACGCGGCAGTGGTGAGCAGGTTGCCGAGAGCGATGTAGGCCTGGTTGCGCGCCCAGGCATCGCGTGCGTGCTCATCCATTGCTTGCACGATGCCGCCAACCAACATGCCGCGAAACGTCGCGAGCGATTCAACCGAAACACCGCGCGCGGATGCGGTGTGATTGATGAACGCATCCACATCAGCTTCGCTAAAATTCTTCTTCGCGGCGAAGACCACGAGATGTGATGCGTCGCTGATCTGAGCCTGCCCGTAGGACGCGGGCAACAGCCTCGCGCGGACGACTGGATCAGTCACCACGATGAATTTCCAGGGCTGCAATCCGCCGCTGGAGGGTGTGAGCAGCAAGGCTTGTTCGATTGTGCCCCAATCCTGGTCGCTGATTTTGCGATTGGAGTCGAATTGTTTGGTGGCGTAACGCCAGTTAAGTTGGTCAAGGAGCTGTTTGGAATTGATAATGTTCATTGTTTATCCTGTTTGTATATTATTTTTGTTTTCTTTCCTAGGCGGCCACGCCTTTACTTTGAAGTCGGCACGGCATTCATCGTAAAAATGGGCGCGAAATAACTCCGATAAGCATAAATGAGGAAAAGCTCCAAGGCGGAGAACACTAATCCCGGGGCAATACCCGCCCCTCCCATTAAGAGAACGTGGAATGCCAAAATATTCACGAGCACAGGTCCAAGCAACGTGAGCCCTATCGGAGTCGTCCGCCCGAACAGGACAAAGACCCCTCCGAACAATTGGAAGATTCCCACCAATGCCATCCAATGACTGGGACCCATGACACCCATAAATCGCGCGGGCAGCGAACCCTCAGGAATCGGTGGCTGGGGCAGGAACGGATGAAGAATATTAAGGCCGAAGACTACGAAGCCAAGGCCGAGAATGAATCGAGAAATGACAATGGTGGTTTTCACATTTTTAGGGTTTTGATGACTCTTAACTTTCTGATTGCCGATCTCAGGCTGCAAAACCTCCATCGGCCAGAAGGCTTGCACCCGTGATGTAGCTGGCTTCGGGACTGGCTAAAAATGCAACGAAGCTGGCGATCTCGTCTGTGTTGCCATAGCGCTGAAGGGCTGTGATGGGAACAAGCGTCCTGGCGAAGTCGCTGTCGGCGGGATTCATGTCGGTATCAATCGGGCCGGGCTGGACATTGTTCACCGTGATTCCTCGCAGGCCGAGATCTCGCGCGAGTCCCTTGGTGAAGCCAGCCACTGCGCCTTTCGTGAGCGCATAAACCGAACCACCAATGAACGGCATTCGCTCGCTGTTCGTGCTGCCAATGTGAATGATACGCCCGCCTTCCCGCAGATGCCGCGCGGCTTCCTGCGTCGCCACAAACAAGCCGCGCACATTGATGGCGATCAGCTTTTCGAAATCCTCTAGGGAGAATTGCTCAATCGGCGCGAAGATTCCGGTGCCCGCATTGTTCACGAGAATGTCGATGCCTCCGAATGTCCCGATGGTTTTGGCAACCGCCAGACGAACTGCTTCTGTGTCAGCGGCGTCCGCTTTTATTGCCAACGCTTTTCCGCCAGCTGCTTCAATCGTACGAACAACTTCATCGGCCTTGCCGACTGATGCGCTGTAAGTCAGAGCGACCGCTGCGCCGTCGGCAGCGAGTCGTTTGGCAATGGCCGCGCCAATGCTGCGGGAACCACCGGTGACCAGCGCCACTTTGCCTGCCAATTTCCTGGAGATATTTGTGTTCATAAGTTTCTTTCGATTTACTTCTTTTTCGTCGGACTCTCTTTCATCCAAGGAGAGCCTGCCTCCGATGCATCGAACCGCCCAATACCGCTTTCCTTGCGCAGTCATGCCTTTTAGGCATAATGGAACTCAGCAATGGAACTACGACATCTGCGATATTTTCTGGCAGTCGGCGAAGCATTGAACTTCACCAGGGCGGCAGCCCAATTGCGTGTGGCTCAGCCCGCCTTGAGCCGGCAGGTGCAGGATTTGGAGAATGAAATCGGCGTGGACTTGCTGAAGCGCAGTCCACGCGGCGTCACGCTCACCGCAGAGGGAAAACTTTTTCTGGAGGAAGTGCGCGAGCTCTTGAAGCGCGCTGATGAATCGGTGGAAAAGGTCCGTGCGCTGGCACGCGGTGAATACGGCGAGTTGCACATAGGCTACGCACCGTCTCCCACGGTAGAAATCCTGCCGCTGGCGCTCGCAGCGTTTCAAAAAGCGGTTCCCCGCGTGAAGGTGTTGCTTCATGACCTCTCCAGCGAAGAACTCATCAACGGACTGCGCAACGCCACACTCGAACTGGCAATCATGGTCGAGCCCATTGAAGAGCAAACGGATGGGATTGAATTCGAATTGCTGCGCACTTATTCGTTGACCGTGGCGATGACCGCCGCGCATCATTTCGCCCGGCTGAAATCCATCCCGCTGCAAAAGTTGGCTGCCGAGCCGATCATTGGTCTGCGTCGTAAGGAGTACCCCGAGTATTACCACTTTTTCGACCGCATTTTCGCTTCCTTTCAGGTCAGGCCAAGCATCGCGGTAGAATGTGACAGCGCCAGTTCACTCATCACTGAAGTTGAAGCCGGACGTGGCGTTGCTCTTTCCAGCACCATCTTCAAACTCGTGGCGGGCAAACGCCTGATTTACCGTCCGCTCACGGGCACGACGGACGCTTTATCTGTCGGCGTTGGCCGCGCCATGAAAGGGGATGTAACGCCAGCTGGAGAAAAATTCTGCGAAATTTTGCGAACGGTTTCCGGCGGAGCCATTGTGGCTAAACCAAAGAGCAAAGGATAGGAGGCGAAGAAAAGGACTGTCTGCCGATGAACCGTGGACAAATCACTTACACTTCTTCCGTAGGTCATTGATGCAATTTGCAGGCTAAAACAAGTCCTATTCATGTGACGGTGCGTGACAGTATGACTCCGACCTGCGCCTTCGGTTAGGATTGATAGAAGGAGGGATGGCGGCTACCTTGAAGCAATGCTGCGCTTTCTGATCATCTCGATGGGATTGTTGTTGCTTTGTGGCAGCGCGACGGCCGGGGACGAAGCGGCGATGCTGCGCAACTGGCCGGCATGGCGTGGGCCGCTGGCGAATGGAGTCGCGCCGGAGGCGAATCCGCCAACTGTGTGGAGCGAGACGAATAATGTTCGTTGGAAAGTTGAACTGCCGGGAAAAGGACACTCCGGCCCAATCATTTTCGGCGATAGAGTTTTTGTCACAGCGGCGGTCCCTGTAGGTGAAAAATTGCCGCCGGTCTTCGACGATGCGCCGGGTGTGCATGACAGCGTGCCGGTTACCCAACGGCATCAGTTCACCGTGATGGCGTTCGATAGGGCGAATGGGAAAATGGTTTGGACGAAGGTCGCGAAAGAAGAATTTCCGCACGAAGGCGGGCATTACGCCGGAAGCCTGGCATCGAACTCGCCTGTGACCGATGGTGAGTTGCTTATTGTGTCGTTCGGCTCGCGGGGGCTCTATTGCTACGACCTAAAGGGAAATTTGATCTGGCACAAGGATTTGGGCCGGATGCACACACTTCATTCTCACGGGGAAGGGAGTTCGCCAGTGATTTACAAAGACTGGGTGATCCTTTGCTGGGATAACGAAGGGGATTCATTTTTGTACGCCTTCGATAAACGGACAGGGAAGGAACGATGGAAGACAAGGCGGGATGAGAAAACTTCCTGGGCGACGCCTTTAATTGTTGAGGTGGAAGGGAAGCCTCAAATCCTGACGAGCGCCACACGGAGAGTTCGGGGAAACGATTTTGAGACTGGGGCGGATATTTGGGAGGCCGCGGGGTTGGCGCAAAACGCGGTAGCATCGCCCGTTGCCTATCAAGGAGTGGCAATTTTCGGCAACAGTTACGATTTCCAGGCGATGCTCGCGGTGAAGCTCTCGGGAGCGAAAGGAAACGTGACCAATACGAAACAAGTCCTTTGGAAATTGAATCGTTCAACGCCGTACGTGCCATCTCCCCTGCTCTATGGAGACACGCTTTATTTCCTGAGACATAACCAGAATGTATTAGCGCGACTCGATCCATTGACCGGTAACTTTCGCGATGACTCGATTCGTTTGGAGGGGATTGGCGATTTTATATTTGCGTCGCCAGTGGGTGGAGGGGGTCGTATTTATGTCACTGGACGCGACGGCGTGACAGTGGTTCTCAAGCATGATCGCAAGAACGAACCGCTGGCAGTCAACAAGCTTGAGGATTCATTTAGTGCTTCAGCAGCGGTGGCAGGACGAGAGCTTTTCCTGCGGGGAGAAAGATTTCTTTACTGTCTGGCGGAGCCGAATAAGCAATAAGTTGGAGCGGGTGAAGGGAATCGAACCCTGGTGAAATTCTCGCTCCTTCAAACTGAAACAGGGTCGACAACTATTTCAGTTTTTACCGCATAATTGAAAAAGAAAATGAGCCGGTGCATGGCATCGACTCCATTGAATGATGAGATTCAATGGATTGGCTCGTTCACCTCGGCTTATATGTCTTCCAGACCCACTCCATCGCCTCTTCCATCGTCTGACGCTCCACACCGCCCTCGACGTGGCGGGCACCCTCGGACCAGAGATACTGGTATTCATATCCCTTGGCCTTCAGCGCATCCGCCATGTTGTTGTTGGCGACCCGCCAGTCTCCGAATTGGTTGTTAAGGTCCTCGGAACCCACCTGCATCCAGATGCGGATCGGTTTCCTTTCCGACATTGGAATAATCGTCTGGTGATACTCCCACGCGCCTTGCGGGTAGGTTGCATTACGTTGCAGCCGCGTGAAGGAGCCGGAGTAGGAAATCACGCGACGGTACAGCTCGGGGTGGAACCAGGCCATGGTGAACGCGGCAGCCGCGCCAGAACTCTGGCCGATGGTGCCGCGACCCTCCGGGTCCTTCGTGAGCTTGATCTTCGCATTCTGCTCGACGAGTGGCAGGATTTCGTTCTCGAGATATTCGCAGTACTTGCCGGAGACCGTGTCATACTCCACGGAGCGGCTCGCAGGAGCGACGAAGATGCCAGCCATCACGGGAATCTTCTTTTGTGCGATGAAATTATCCATCGTGGCGATCAGTTGCGTCTGGACCACGGCATTGGCGGACCCGTCATGATCCAGCATGAACGGCAATTCCGTTCCTTCCTTGTACCCGGCCGGCACATATACCCATACATTGCGCTGGTAGTTGCCGGGAAAAAGCTTTGAGTCCGCACCCGGGACCCGGAACATAGTCACGGTGCCGCGCGGCGTACCTTCCTTCACTGTAATTCCCGGCACGTCCTTCCAGGTCGTCTTTGGCGCGTGCTTGAAGTTTCCTGGCTTGCCGAGGGGCGGAACAAGTTCAACCGTCTCGGCACTTGCGAGCGGCGCGATCACCACGACTGGGCCTCCTCTGGCTCCGCCACTCCGGCCCGCGGCAGGTGCGGCAGCAGGTGCGGTTGAGGGTGCTGCTCCGGCGGTCGGCGTCACTGTCGGTGTCGGTGCGGGCGCAGGCTCGGCGCCAATTACTGTAAAGGTCGCGGCCATAGCGGCTGAAAGTGCGAGGGCGAAATGTTTGCGGTTCATGTTGTTCCCTTCGTGATGCGTGGTTCGGGCCGAACAATGTCGAAAATACCGCCGCAAGACAAGGCTTCAAAGCATGTTACCGGACTAAAGGACGCATCTCACTTTCTGGCAGCTGATTTACCAGAGTTGGCTGGCTTATAAGGATAGCCTTGATGAATTTACTGCACTGCGTCCCAACTCATTGATTATCTGTGGAGGGGGTGAAAGGAATCGAATCCTCGTGACAAATAGGTAGTAAACAATGTTAGGAGATGATTTTTCGTTCGCCGTCGTTTCAGGGTTGCGGGCAGTGCGCGTCACGCCCCGTCATCATTTCGTCTCTTATTCATCAGTCAGATTTGATGGGCGGCCAGCAAAATGCCATGCCTCAGGCCCGTTTTGACCGCAGGCAGCCCGCAGGGCAACATCCGATCGCAAAGAAGACAAGATTAGAGGCGACGACCATCAGGAGCAGTGGTTGTGTGAAAGCGCCGTATTGATGGAGACCGTTCAGTTGCGGCCCAAACCAGGCAAGGCTCACGACTATGTTGCCGATCATGCTGAAGGTGAGAATTCCGCGAGCGCTGCTTTTGAAAAATCGGTGGGCCAGTAGATAAAAAACCAGCCAGATGATGACAGAGAGGCCTCCGGTTTCTTTGGCGTCCCAAGCCCAATATCGGCCCCACGTCATTTTCGCCCAAGCCATGCCAAGGATGACGCCCATGGTCGTGGAAAACAACGCGACTCCACCCAGCGCGAAACTCGCGCGACTGATCGACCGTAGGCGCGATGTCGAAAAATTCTCAAAACAACGCTGGCTTACGAAGCAGATTCCCATTCCCCCGATGAGCAGCGTCATCGTGTAACCGAGAATAATCACAAAAACGTGCGTGGCGAGTAACAGGCTGGCCGCGCTGGAACCCTGGTGGCCGATGATGGCGATGGCCATGACTAACGCAACTAATGTCGTCAGGGCGGTTACGCCAATTGCCAGCTTGACTGGAAGCCATAGCGCTTGATCGAGCTTTCGAAACTCTGAAGAAATCCCGGACATCGCACCAAACTCGGTGACGGCGCGTTGAAAAGCGTCTGAGACGGGCATACCGGAACGAGCAAACTGTTCTGTGGTTTCGCGCAGATGCGTTTCCAGTTCATCGAGCGTTTCTGCGCTGACATTGGGCGTCGCCGCTTTTTCGCGCCATTCCAGGATTAGTTGGTCGAGATTATGCATGTTGAGGTTTCCAGATTTGGTTAAGGGTTGCAGTGACAACGGTCCATTGTTCCTTTTGTGCGCGCAACGACTGTCGGCCTTCTGTTTGGAGCGTATAATACTTTCGCTTGCGGCCTGACTCGGCTTTTTCCCAACGGCTGCGCACCATACGCCGGTCCTCAAGCCAGTGCAGCACTGGATAGAGCATGCCATCGGTCCACTCGATTTTGCCGCCGGAAAGTTCCTTGACGCGTTGAATGATCGCGTAACCGTAACTGTCCCCTTCGGAAAGAATGGAAAGCACGAGCGGCACCGAAGAAGCGGCCACCAGTTCTTTTTCAAGCTTCATGAACCACCAGATACATTGCAATGCAATGTATGTCAATCAGCAATTTCTCGGTCGCAGATTGTGGGGTCATGTGATCCTGGTGCTACCAATGCAAATATACGAACTAAAATCTTAAATCATATATTATTGTAAACTCCGTTTGTCATGGGGTTTTCTTAACTTTTGAGCCATAATATCAACGGTCTTTTCCTTTTATTCCGCGAATGGGTATGGGGAGCAATTCGGACAATGATTCCGAAAATGGGCACACATTGTCCCAATTGAAAGCGGACAACGTTCCGATTCTATTCGGACTGTGTTCCGGCGAATAGCGGACAGTTTTCTGGTTCCGAGCGAAAGGGTGTCCGATATGAAATGGAATTGTGCCGGAAAGGCCCGGAATACGTAACGGCAGCTTCCCCAGGAAAACCAGCAAAAGCCTTGAAAATTTGAACTTGTTATTCTTACTCTTGCTCACTTCGTCTCATTTTTACCCGAAGAGCATCAGCATTTGCATGGGTTTTTGAGGTTTGAGTTTCAAACTTTGCAAACGAACATCGTTTATAAAACCTAGGGAATACCAATTCAGATTTTCAGTCCCCAAAGTTTCAAGTTGCGCGAACGTCCAACCTGCGGCTCT
>JAQGOY010000015.1 GCA_028293375.1 Verrucomicrobiales bacterium
GCTTTATAGACCACCCGTAACTCCTGGATATCGAGTATGGGACCCATAGGCATTTTCTATAAGGGATGGGAAGGTTGGACACAAAACAAAAACAACAGGAAGAGATGCCAGAGAAAAAGTGGGCCAGCGCTGAGTTGCCAACTTTTGGTTTCTGAGTTTAACTGACGGCGGCTGTTGCGGAAAACCAGCCATTTGAAAACCGCATGACGAATTCCATTGCCCAAAGCGCCCTGATAAAAAGGGTGCACACCTTCATGGCGAATGCCTGCACGGAGGAACAAACCAATGAGGGCGAATTTTCTTCCTTGGCGCTGGATCTCGCGCGGTTTCAGATCCAAAACACTCCATTTTTGTCGCGCTATTTCGGGGCACCAAACTGGGATAAAATTGAGCGATGGGATCAACTCCCGCTCCTGCCAATATCCGCTTATAAAGAGGCAAGAATTACAAGCCTCGGAGAGGGAGAGGACGAGGTGCAATTTTACTCGAGTGGCACGACGATGAAGGACCGCAGTTGTCACTATCATGATTCGAATACCCTTGCCGTGTACAAAGACTCCTTATTGAGATGGTTTCATCTTCATTTTCGAGATCGCCAACCCCTGACAATAATTAGCCTGACACCGTGCATGGGCGAGGCTCCGCATTCCTCGCTGGTTTATATGTTCCACCAAATTGCAACGGTGGAGGGCGGCGGAGAATGGGGTTTTGTTGGAAAATCCAATCCTGAAGGATGGGTAGTCGATTTCGGAAAATTCCTGGAAAAACTGCGAAGAGCGACAGAAAAAGGAATTCCTGTGCTCATAACGGGCACGGCCTTCAACTATGTGCAACTTTTGGATGAACTTGATTCCAAGCAAGACTATACCCTTCCGAAGGGTTCACTGGTGCTGGAAACAGGCGGTTATAAGGGGCGGACAAGAGAACTCACGAAAGATGCTTTGTACCTGGAAATACAAAAGCTTTTTGGAATTACTCGAAAACAAATCGTTTCAGAATATGGGATGTGCGAACTGAGCAGCCAGGGCTATGATTTTGAGGATGCCAAGCAAGGCAGATGCTTTCAGATGCCGCCGTGGGCCCGGTTTCGAGTATTATCGCCGGAGACTGGATTAGAACTGCCCGAGGGCGAAACAGGAATCCTGGCGATTTACGATTTGGCGAATGTGGCATCCTATACAGGGTTAATGACAGAAGACCTGGCGATCAGGAGGGCGGACGGTTTCGAGTGGCAGGCGAGGTCGTCGAACAATCCCGTGAAAGGATGTTCATTGTTTGTTGCTGGCAAATAACATGGAAGCTTCTCCTCATCGAAATAGAACGCTGATGCTCTGCACGATATTGCATGGCTTCACCCACGTCTACCAGGTGGCTTTGATTCCCCTCTACCTGATGATTAAAAAGGACCTTCATCTGCTCCAGGACAGTAAAGTCACCTTGCTGCTGACGTTGATGGGAGTCGCCTATTTTCTGCCGAGTTTTCCGGTGGGAGTCCTGGCAGATAAAGTATCGCGCCGAAAGTTGCTGGCGTTTGGACTGGCATTGAACGCTTTGGGTTTTATATGCCTTGGGTTGAGCTCCAGCTATGGCGGGGCCTTGGTTTCAGTGGTTATTGCAGGAATGGGTGGAAGCTTTTTTCACCCCGCAGCGACGGGATTGGTGGCCAGTCTTTACCCTGAGGCGACAGGAAAGGCATTGGGTCGCGTGGGAATGGGAGCGGGCGTCGGATTTTGTTTCGGACCATTATTTTGCGGATGGCGTGGTGAGATGGCTGGATGGAGAGAACCGATTCTGGAGCTTGGAATTGCAGGAGTGGTGATGGCGATTCTCTTTTTCTTTCTATCGGAAGAGCACATGATCGTTCAAAAGAAAGGAACTGAAGCCCATCGGGTTATTCCATCGAGCGCCTATTTATTCCTGTTTCTTGGGGCGGCAATTTCGTTTAGCTTAAGGGATTTTGCAGGGAACGGAATGTCCACGCTTGCGTCACTTTTTCTGCAACGAGTGCATGGATTGGATGCACAAAAGACGGGGACAATGATCAGCGCGGTATTCCTGGCATCGATCATCAGCAATCCGTTATTTGGATCTCTAAGTGATAAAGGGCGACTGCGATGGACGGCGGCAGCATTGGTATCAGCAGCGGCGACGGTGGTTTTGTTTCCGAGAATGCCGTTTGAGATGCTCGTTCCTATCCTGGCTGCATATGGATTCTTTTTCATGGCCAGTTATCCCATGGTAGAGGCCGCACTCATGGAAACGGTGGATAATACCATTCGAGGCAGAGTCTTTGGCTTTTTTATAACGGTGGGAGGCTGCCTGGGAAACATAGCGCACTGGGCGGCTGGAAAATGGAGTTCCCAACTTGGCGCCGCAGCCAACAGACCGGAAAGCTACTACCCGATCTATTATCTTTTTGCTGCATTGATTTTGATGTCATTAACGGGGCTGGTATTTCTGAAAGGGCTTCAGAAGCATGCTGCGATAAAAACAAACCCAGGCTGACGATGAATACTCCCAACTTTTACCTGGCCGATTTGCCAAAGGACGCAGAACTTACGCCAAAAATAATCAGCGAGGCATGTGAGACACTGCAGCGAAACCGGGCTCAATATCTAAAGGACAAAAGTCTGGATCAAATGATTCTTTTGCTTTCTCAACTTGGGGAGGAATGGAGCAATCCTGAATTTGAATTTCGAAAACGAGCACGGCTGGAAGGCCCTGAAAAAACGGGTTTTTCCAGGGAAGTAATCGATGCCGGTCTCACCGATTTCTTCTCGAAGCTGACAACCCGCAATATAAAATCATGGCTGCGGATGGAATTTGGCTCGCTTGAAAAGTTACAGCAATTTTCCCCTACACAGGAGGAAGAGCATCAATCTACCACGTCGCGGATCATCTGCCCGGAAATGATTTATCACGTGGCCGGGGGAGTATTGCCAAATCCGGTCCTGATGAACCTGGTGACGGGGCTATTGCTTCGTTCGGCCCAATTTGTAAAAGCGGCATCGGGAGCTTCCTACCTTCCCCTGCTCTTTTTGCATTCACTTTATCTGCATGATTCCAAAGTGGCGGCGTGCATGGAGATTGTGGAATGGGAAGGAGGTCGAACTGAACTTGAAAGCGTGCTTTACAAGGAATGCGATTTGATCACGGCGACGGGATCCAATGAGACGCTGGCGAAAATCAGGGCGCAAGTGCCGCACGGGAAACGCTACCTGGAGTACGGCCATGCGGTGAGTTTTTCTTTTGTGGCCCGGGAACAACTGGATCCAAACAAAATAGCCAAGACGGTGGAACTGGCAGCACGCGACGTGGTGGCATGGGACCAAAGCGGATGCCTCTCGCCTCATGCGATTTATGTGGAAGCGGGAGGGGCTATATCGGCAGGAGAATTTGCGGAACACCTTTCTGATTCGTTGACTAAATTGGAATCAATAATGCCACGTGGATCGATCACCACGGATGAAGCAGCCACCATTCAATTTCGGCGGTCCTTCTATGAAGTCCGGGCCAAAGCGACAGAAACGATCAAACTATGGAAGAGCACAGGTTCCACTGCCTGGACGGTTGTTTACGATGAGGATCCGCTGTTTCAGCTATCCTGCCTGAATCGCTTCATCTTTATAAAGGGCGCTGAAAACATTGCGCAGATCATCCAGGCTTGCCACTGCTTGAACGGCCAAATATCGACAGTCGGCATTTCGGCGCCAGAAAGTCGTTACACAGAGTTGGGAAGAGAATTTAGCAAGTGGGGGGTGTCGCGCATATGCCCCGTTGGTAAAATGCAATCGCCACCGCTTCACTGGCGCCATGATGGCCGGCCATCAATCGGCGACTGGGTGAAATGGTGCGACATGGAAATGGAATAGATAAAATGGAACTTAGAAAGACTTTTCAATTCGAAGCGGCACACAGGCTGCCAACCCTGCCACCGGGCCACAACTGCCATCGGCGTCACGGTCACAGTTTCCAGGTGGAACTGGTGATCGAAGGGCCGGTGGATGCACATTTCGGTTGGGTAATGGATTATGCTGAAATTAAACAAATATTCCGGCCGTTCTGGGAGCAACTGGATCACAACTACCTGAATGAAATCAAAGGGCTGGAGAATCCGACGAGTGAAAATATATCAAAATGGATTTGGGAGCAGGTGAAGCCACAGCTACCTCTATTGAAAGAAGTAGTAGTGGCCGAAACCTGCACTGCCCGTTGTGTTTACCGGGGAAGTTGAACGTTTTCTAATCCTCGGCAGCGGTCAAGCTTGCCAGCACAGAGAGATCCTCCAGAGTGGTGGTATCTCCTTTGATTTCGCCGCCGCTGGCGACCTGCTTGAGAAGCCGACGCATGATTTTGCCGGATCTGGTTTTCGGCAGCATATCGGCAAAACGAATATCGTCTGGTTTTGCAACAGGCCCGATTTCCTTGCCCACGTGATTACGAAGTTCCTCTTTGAGCTGGGGGGTGGGCTTGATGCCGGTTTTGAGGGTAACAAAGGCGACGAGGGCCTGGCCTTTCAGTTCATCCGGCCGGCCAACAACTGCGGCTTCAGCCACATTCTTATTACTTACCAATGCGCCCTCGACTTCGGCGGTGCCGATGCGATGACCCGCAACATTCAAGACATCGTCAATGCGGCCAACGATCCAAAAATTTCCTTCCTTATCCTGACGACATCCATCGCCCGTAAAATAACTTCCTTTCACCTCGGACCAGTACGTCTCCATGAAACGCTTAGGATCACCCCAGATTCCCCTGAGCATGCCGGGCCATGGTTTCCGAATAATCAATTTCCCGCTGGTTTCCTTTGGCACCTTCTCGCCAGTTTCATCAACGACTTCCGGTAAAACGCCAAAAAACGGGAGGGTGGCAGTGCCGGGCTTGGTGGGAGTGGCGCCTGGAAGCGGAGTAATCATGATACCGCCGGTTTCGGTTTGCCACCAGGTATCGACAATGGGGCAGCGCTTTCCACCGATGACTTCGTGGTACCACATCCAGGCTTCCGGATTAATCGGCTCCCCAACGGAGCCCAAAAGTCGAAGCGATGAAAGATCGTGTTTGCCGGGCCATTGCACGCCCCATTTCATAAAGGCGCGGATAGCAGTGGGAGCGGTGTAAAGAACGGAGACGTTGTGGCGTTCAACGATGGACCAGAAACGGTCAAAATTGGGGAAATTTGGAGCGCCTTCATACATCAAGCTGGTGGCGCCATTGGCCAGTGGCCCGTAAACAACATAGCTATGACCGGTGACCCATCCGACATCGGCTGTGCACCAGTAGACATCCGAGTCACGAAGATCGAATACGTATTTGCTGGTCATTTTGGCGGTGAGCAAATAGCCGCCGGTGGTGTGAAGAATACCTTTCGGTTTCCCGGTGGAACCGCTGGTATAGAGAATGAAAAGGGGATGCTCGCTGTCGAGCTTAACCGCTTCGCATCTGGGAGATGCAGTCTCCATTTCATCATGCCACCAAACATCAATCTGAGGATTGAAGGCAACGTCGCAACCGGCGCGGCGGACAACGATGACGCGGTGAATCGAAGAAGTGAGGCATTCGCCGCTGGCACTTCTTAGAGTCAGGCCTTCATCGACATTTTTCTTCAATTGCACAACGGAGCCGCGTCGAAACCCACCGTCGGCAGTAATGATGATTTTTGCCTGGGAATCGAAGACACGATCAGCAACGGACTGGGCGCTAAAACCGCCAAAGACAACGCTATGAACGAGGCCGAGACGAGTGCAGGCGAGCATGGCGATGGCAGCCTCCGGAATCATGGGGAGATAAATGAGGACGCGATCTCCTTTTTTCAGGCCCAGTTTTTTGAGAACGTTGGCAAAAAGACAGACTTCACGGTGGAGTTGACGGTAAGTAAAAACGCGTTGTTCGGGAGGTTTTCCGGGACCGCAAGGTTCACCCTCCCAAATCAAAGCCGCTTTATTGGCGCGATCGGTGGAGAGGTGAACGTCGAGGCAATTGTAACTGACATTGAGTTGTCCCCCGACGAACCATTTGGCATTGGGCACCTTCCAATCCAAAACCTTCTTCCAGGGCTTGAACCAGGTCAATTCCGCACGAGCCTGGCGATCCCAGAATTTCTCCGGGCTTTTAATGGATTCTTCGTACATCTTGCGATATTGAGAAAACGAGGAGATATGAGCCCGCCTGGAAAACTCAGGGGAAGGGTGAAACACGCGGGTTTCATGCAGCACGGAGGCGGCAGGGAGTGAAGAAACTTTTTTGATCGCCATAATATGTCCGGAATTCCTCGCATTCTAGGAATCGACGCGTGATCGTCAACGCCCAACTCAAGGATTGGACAGAGATAGAGAATTGGCCCAAAGTGGAAACGAGATGAGCAAGCCTTATGATTTCGACCTGATAGTGATTGGCGGCGGGAGTGGCGGTTTCGCGGCGGCGCGGGGGGCGGCCAACGGAGGACTGCGCGTTGCGCTGATTGAGGGAGCGCAGGAAATGGGCGGGCTGTGTATACTGCGAGGCTGCATGCCTACCAAAGCCCTGCTTCATGCGGCTGAAATACTACACTCGCCAGCGAACGGGAAAATATGGGGAATAGATTTCCCGAAGCCGACGGTTAATTTTGAAGTGGTGATGAAAAGGAAGGATGCATTGATCAGCGAATTTGCGTCATTTCGACAACATCAATTAGCCAACTCGAAATTTAAACTTATTCGGGCGTTTGCAAAATTCAGTGACCCGCATTCGATAGAACTTTCGACCGGAGGCAGTTTAAGTGCGGCTCATTTTGTGATCAGTACGGGATCATCCGTAGGGCCGGTTCCATTTCCAGAGCTCGAGAAGATCGGTTACATGACCAGCGACGATGTAATGAAGCTCCAGAAGCTCCCTGGATCGCTCATAGTATTGGGTGGCGGGGCAGTGGCGCTCGAATTGGCACAATTTTTTGCCAGGTTTGGAGTGAAAGTAACAATTATCCAGAGGAGCGAGCATGTACTGAGGGATTTCGATGCGGATAGCGCCAAAGCCCTGGAAGCCAGTTTGCGCGATGAGGGCATTGAGGTGTTGACGGGAACCCACCTCCTGCACTTCGAAAAAAGCGGAGAGTCGAAGAGGGTGACACTTCGGCACGAAGATGCGGTGCGAGTGGTTGAAGCTGAAGAGATTTTCCACGGATTAGGGCGCATACCAAATACGGAATCGCTTCACCTGGCTGCGGCTGGGGTGGAAGCGGACCATGGACGAATCATTACGAATGAATTCATGCAGACTTCCACTCCGCATATCTATGCGTGCGGGGATTGCACCTCGCCGCACGAGATTGTGCATATTGCCATCCAACAGGCGGAGGTAGCGGTGGCGCACGTGTTGAAGCCCGAGATGCATAAAAAAATGGACTATCGGTTGTTAATGAACGTGGTCTTTACAGATCCGCAGGTGGCTTCTGCAGGGCTCACGGAAAAACAAGCCGGGGACTTGCGTATTCCGTATTTAAGCGCCAGTTACCCATTCAACGATCATGGGAAGTCGATGATCATGAACGTCAAGCATGGCGCGGTGAAGCTCTTGGCGGATCCGAAGACGGGAGAAATCATTGGGGGATCGGTAGTTGGACCGAGTGGTGGAGAATTGATTCACGAGATCACAGCGGCGATGGCAAAGCGAATGACAGTGGGAGAGTTGGCGGCCATGCCACATTACCACCCTACCCTGGCGGAAATTTGGACCTACCCGGCGGAAGAACTTGCAGACCAGATCAAGACTTAGAGGGCACGGATTAAAACAAAAATCCTGCCCTAATGCCGAAGCATGGGGGCAGGAGAAGTAAAGCGGGAAAGAATTATAGATCGAAATCAAAAACCAGAACCGTGTCCACCAGAGGCAGAGCGGCTGATTTAAATTTTTCGTGCTCGGGATGCGTGAGATACTTGTCGCGGGCTGCGACGTCATGAAAAGTCATGACAAATCCATGGGTATAGCCCTGATTTAAGTTTTCGGGACTGGTGTTTTGTCCGGAAACATAATCTTCGATCCCTTCGATATTCTCGGAGATTTCAAGGAGTGTGCTGAATAAATCATCAATTTGAGTCTGGGTGATCAACTCCTTGAATTTGATGAGGGCGATGTGTTTAACCTTCGACATATAAATTGAAACAATGTTACTTGCTGGCGATAGCGGCTTCGACGGCTTTGACGAGATCTGCTGATTCCGGAGTCACCTTGGACTCGTAGCGAGCGATAACCTTGCCATCACGGCCAATGAGAAACTTATTGAAGTTCCATTTGATATCGCCAGGAAAGGCGGCTTCCTTGCCAGTCAAGGATTGATAGAGAGGATGGGCTTCGGGACCTTTGACGTGGACCTTGGACATCAAGGGAAAGGTGACCTTGTAGTTCAGGTCACAGAAAGATTTGATTTCCTCGGCGGTGCCGGGTTCCTGGGAACCGAAGTCGTTGGAAGGAACTCCAACGATGACGAGGCCCTGGGATTTGTATTTCTCGTAGAGAGCTTCGAGGCCTTTGTATTGAGGGGTGAACCCGCATTTGGAAGCAACATTGACGAGAAGAACCACTTTTCCCTGGTAAGCCTTGAGGGAAGTGTCCTTGTCATCGATGTTTTTCAAAGGAATATCGTAGAGAGAAGATGCAGCCATAACGGTGACAGCCTGGGTGACAATGAGTAATAGACTCGCAAAAAGCGCTTTCATGAAACCATTGTGGCTACTGGCGATTGAATGTCAAACAGGTTTCCCTCAGGGAACGGAGGAAGTGGGGTGAACGAAGGGGTCTTAACAAGGGTTAATAGGTTGTTGGGCAAACCAAGAAAAGTTTGACGGTTGGATGTCCAGATGGTAAATGTCCAAACAGTAATGACGACAAGCTACCTGCGACTGCCTTTGCTTAATACTCTGCTCATCAGCAGAGCGGCAGCGGGGTTTTGAGTCATTGAGTGGATTTTTGGACCCCACTGCCAGTAAAACGGCGGTGGGGTTTTTTATTTGTCGCTTTTGGATTTCACCGGACCTGTAATTTGCAAAAGCAGGCTAATAAACCATGAAACAGAAGAATATCGTTATCTTTGATACCACCTTGAGGGATGGTGAACAGTGCCCCGGGGCCTCGATGAATTTGCGGGAGAAATTGGAAGTGGCGCGCCAGCTTGCACGTCTCAAAGTGGACGTTATTGAAGCGGGATTCCCGGTGATCAGCGACGGAGATTTCGAGGCAGTCCGTACGATAGCGCAAGAAATCAAGGGGCCGATCATCGCTGGATTGGCAAGGTGCGTGGAAAAGGACATCGACGCAGCCGGAGCGGCGGTGAAGCCAGCGGGGAAAAGAGGGCGCATCCATGTATTTCTCGCCACTTCCAAAATCCACCGTGAATTCAAGTTGGGAAAAGCGAAAGATGAAATCATCCGACTTGCAGTAGTGGGGGTAAAGCGAGCGAAAAGCCATGTGGAGGACGTGGAGTTTTCGCCAGAAGATGGATCGCGGACGGAACCTGAGTTTCTTGTGGAGGTTTGCAAGGCGGTGATAGCGGCCGGGGCGACGACGGTGAACATTCCGGACACGGTAGGCTGGGCGGTGCCGGAACAGTATGCGGCATTAATCGGGCATTTGTACGAATCGATACCAGCATTTAAATCGGGCAAAGCGGTGATTAGCGTTCATTGTCACAACGATCTCGGGTTGGCAGTGGCGAACTCTCTTGCGGCGGTGCGGGCAGGAGCGCGCCAGGTGGAATGCACGGTTAATGGCATTGGCGAGCGGGCAGGAAACGCAGCATTGGAAGAAATAGTCATGAATTTAGCGACCCGCGCGGACTTTTTTGAAGGATTTCATTGCGGGATCAATACAAAAGAAATCGTAAAATCATCGCGCCTTGTTTCAAGAATGAGCGGCCTTGTGGTGCAAAGAAGCAAAGCTATAGTGGGCGAGAATGCATTCGCGCATTCCAGCGGGATTCACCAGGATGGGATTTTAAAGAAACGTGAAACCTACGAGATCATGGATCCGCAGGATGTGGGATGGGGATTGACGGAGTTGCCGCTCACCAAGCATAGCGGTCGAGCGGCGGTGGCGGCGCGGTTGAAACATCTTGGATTCAAATTACCTGACAAAGAACTCCAGGAAGTATTTACCAAGTTTAAGGAAATCGGTGACAAGAAGAAGTTTGTCTATGACGATGATTTAACATCGCTCGTGGAAGGGAAAATTACGGAAGTGCCGGAAGTATGGTCGCTTGAATACATCCATGTGACCACCGGCAACAAAACTGTTCCAACGGCGACGGTCCGGCTCACCCGAAAAGGACAAAAGCCCGATGAACCGATCCAGGATGCGAGCATTGGAGATGGACCAGTAGATGCGACACTCAAAGCGATAGATCGATTAACCAGCACGAAAGGAAGGTTGATGGATTACTGCTTGAGGGCGGTTTCACAGGGGAAAGATGCGCTCGGAGAAGTGACGGTAAAAGTTGATTTCGGAGGCGGGAACCTTGTGACTGGCAAAGGAGCGAGCACCGATGTCGTCGAAGCAAGCGCCAGGGCTTATTTAAATGCAGTAAATCGATTCCTTGGGCCTGATAAACAGGGCTCAGAAAAAGCAGCTCAACCCTGAGCAACGCCGTATAGCCTGAGGGTTCGATTTTCTTCCGAAGATCGAACCCTTTTTCTTTTCGTGATTGGGGATTCGCTCAAGAACCAGTCATCCAGATTACGAATTGATCGCAAGGGATTCAAAAGCGAGGGTGGAGTGGCCTCAGAAGGGCAAGACAGTCTTTATGAAAGCGATTTTAGAGCTTCTCAAACAAACCTTTAAAGAGTGGAACGAGGACAAGGCTCCAAGGCTTGGCGCGGCGATGGCTTACTACACGATTTTTTCGATTGCCCCAATTTTAATTATCTCGATCACGATTGCCGGAAAACTGATGGAGAACGCGCAAGGTCAGATATTAGACCAGGTGCAGGGAATGTTGGGAGATAAGGGGCGTGAGGCGGTGGAATCGATGGTCGAGGCAGCGAACAAACCGGTCCAGAGCGCAGTGGCCACAATTACTGCTTTCGCGACACTGTTATTCGGTGCAGCGGGAGTATTCATTCAGCTGAAAGATGCTCTAAATACCATATGGAAAGTCAAAGAAACCACGGCGAGCGGCATCATGGCCTATATCAAAAAATACTTCCTCTCCTTTTCCATGGTATTGGGACTCGGGTTTTTACTTTTGGTTTCGCTCGTTATGTCAGCAGGCCTGGCGATGGTGGGCTCCTATCTGAACGGATGGTTTAAAGGGATGGAAGTGGTGATGAACCTGATTAGTTTCGGTGTTTCATTTGGGTTAATCAGCGTACTGTTTGCTTTACTATTCAAGTTCCTGCCGGACCAACGAGTGGCGTGGAAAGACGTTGGGATTGGGGCAGTGCTGACCTCTTTTTGTTTCGTGGTGGGAAAATTTGCACTGGGGTTCTATCTAGGCAAAGCATCGACGGTGTCGGCCTACGGGGCGGCAGGTTCACTGGTGGTGATGCTGTTATGGGTCTATTACTCTGCGCAGATTTTGTTTTTTGGAGCGGAGTTTACCCAAGTGTATGCCAAGCGTCATGGGTCTCATTACCAGGCGGCGCCAATTCCAAAGAACAAGAAACAGCAACTTATTTTTGAAAGCGATCTTCATCGGCGTGAGATCAATCTGGAAGTGAAAAAATTCAAGCGGCTTTGATCATCCTTTTCTTAGGCAAACTCCCCATGGATTAGTGGCGGGTTTACAAGGGTTGCACTCATGGGCAACGGCAATGACCTTATGGCAGGAGGTCATATGAAAATTCAAATTCTTGCAGTAATGTCCGGATTAGCCTTGCTTGCTGGTTGCCAATCGCGACACACCGCCAGCTACGGTCCCTCAGACAGAAATTATTCCAGTCGACTGATGAATGAACCGGCGGGGGCATCTACCGATTACCACCCAAACTGGTCAAATGCGAACCAAGGGAATGCGAACCCGGGAGTGAGTTACGACGGTAATAGCGCATCTTCGCTTCCCGGTTCATCCGCAGCCACCCTGCCTACGGACGTAAAAGAATCTCAGGACAAGTCTTCGCTGAACAACGATGTGCCGAATAAAGACATACCAGCGGACAATCTTAGTGATCCTGATCATTCCATCAACGGAGGGATTGGGACGCAAGGTCCAAGGGAGTAGGGAAACGATCGAAGCAAATATTAGTCTTCAGAGCAAAAGGCGGCCCCCCGGGTCGCCTTTTCTTATAACTTGAGCTGGAATCCTGTGGTAAAGGGACTAGGATGATCACACTTCTCACTTTGAAAACCATGTTTAATAAACTCGTTTTGCTTCTTTTCCTGGTTGTGGTGGTTCCTGCCAGCGCTGAGGTAGTCACCATGGAGAAGCACGGAAATCTGCAGATCGTGTTGCCGCCAGGATGGCAACTGAAATCAGAAAAAATAAAGAGCTCCGGTTACACTTTGACGATCACTTCCACTACTTCCACCAATTCAAACTGCCTTATTTCCATCCTATTCCCACCCATGCCTATGTCGCTTAATAAGGCCGGGATAGAAGAGAAATTCAAGGCCTCGTGCAGTCGATTTGTTCCAGACTCGGTGGAAGGAAAAATTGATTTGAAGGAATTTAAGCTGGCGGAAGGATACGGGGTTTATGCGAGCTTTACGGACGCTTCGCTGGTGGGGAAACCGATCCAAGCAGGTGATTACAAAGTAATGACGACAGGTTTGCTTATTCTGAATGAAAAAATTATGGCGATAGCCACCGTCTTTACCAATGACGCGAATGGGCCAGAGCAGAAACTGCTATTAAAGACGGTCTCTTCAATGAAGCTCGACCATGCTAAATCAGACCAGGCAAAGAGGTAGTATTCGCTTCATCAGCGTACTTTAGTTTTTTTGGGGATCATTGGGATGGAGGCCTACGGAGCGGGCAATATCGTCAAACTCCTCTGGAGAAACGTCACCGAGCGACTTGCCTTTTGCCGAAAGCTTCTCGTTTATTTTGATGGCTTTTTCGGTCATCACTTCGTGGGTTTCCTTGGTTCCACCAACGAGGGCGAAGTTAGGCCCGGTAGTAACTCGTTTGTGACCGTCTGAATCAAGGCCAACGCCGAGCAACATTGGTTTCTTTTGATTTTTCTTTGGAGCCTTCGCCATAAAATCCGTTCACGCAACTAATGAAACAAGGTAGTTATCCCGCACCGGGTGAGAGTGAGCATACAAGATTTCGAGAGCCACTCAAGAACCGCGTGGCTGGAAGGAACTGCCTTTGGCCAGCTCTTCCCACAGAGCCTGCTCCTTAGGAGAAATCTCCTTCGGAAGCAGAACCCGTATTTTTACAAACAGATCACCTTTCTCACCCTCTTTTTGGGGAAAACCATGGCCCTTGAGGCGCATTTTTTGTCCCGATTGTGTTCCGGGGGGAATCTTAATTTGAATGGATTTTTCCAGAGTTCGAACGGAAACCTGGGCGCCGAGGACAGCTTCCCATGGGGCGACATCCAACTCGTGTATCAGGTTTGAATCCTCAATAACAAAGTCTGGGTCTGAGGCGTAACGAACGATCAGATAAAGATCTCCTGCGGCGCCGGTTCCAGATCCGGCTTCGCCACGACCAGCCAGCCGCAAGCGCTGACCTTCCTTCACTCCGGCGGGAATTTTAACCTGATAACTATCCGTTTTGCTTGAATATCCGGCACCGTGACAGGTAGGGCAAGGCTGGCCTTTAACGGATCCACTGCCACGGCAAGAAGGACAGGGAATATTTCGACGAAGCGAAATGGGGCGCACAGAGCCATGCATAACTTCCTGGAGAGTGACCATGATTTCGGCTTCAGTATCCTGGCCGCGGGAGGCACCTTGAAAACCGGACGGATCAAACCCACCAGCTCCCCTGCTCCCTCCAAAAAACTGTTCAAAAAAGTCGCTGAATCCTGTGCCGCCAAACTCAAACTCCTCAGCGTTGCTCCCAGGCTGACGCCATTGTGAGCGGCCACCAGGCGAAGGCCTTCTTCCTGCACCAGCCGATTGCTCTTTCCAATTTGCGCCAAGAGTGTCGTACCGCTTTCGTTTGGTAGGATCACTCAGCACTTCGTTGGCTTCATTGATCTCCTTAAATTTCTCTTCCGCCTGAGTTTTGTTGGTGGCGACGTCCGGGTGGTATTGGCGGGCAAGCTTTCGGAAAGCTTTTCGAATGTCGTCATCTGTTGCGGTTCGAGAAATTCCGAGAATTTTATAATAGTCTTTATACTCCACAGTTACTCCGGATCTTTTTTACGGGTATAGATTTACCCATGCCACTGCTAAATTGCTCAAGAATGCCGAGCTCCGCAACAACACAGATAAGTTAAAGCGAAAAAAGAGAAAGGGGAGCTAGGCAGGTCCACCGACCGGGAGCGCGGAAGGAAGGTAACGGTCAAGTATGGCCTGGAGATCCGCAAGGTTAACAGGCTTGGTCAAATAGTCATCCATGCCGGCAGCAAGACACTTTTCGCGGTCACCCTCCATGGCTTCAGCCGTCATGGCGACGATGATCACCGGTTTGCGCTTTTCGGCGTCTTCATGATTTTCGCGTTCGTTTTGACGGATGCTGCCAGTGGTCTCGTACCCATCGAGTTCGGGCATCTGGCAATCCATCAGGATGAGAGGATAGCGATAATTTTCGAGGGCTTTGAGAACTTCCACGCCGGTTCCAGCAATATCAGCGCTGTAGCCGATCTTTTGGAGCATGCGGACGGCGACCTTTTGGTTGACCAGATTATCTTCAGCAAGAAGGATTTTGCGCAAAGGCATTCCTTTTTTGACGGGCTGAAGAATAGCTGGAGCGAGGGAATGCGCTGAAGCTCTTCGCTTGATGGGAATGCCAGGATTTGCAACCGCCGAGGCAAGAGTGTTCAGCAACTCGGATTGACGAACTGGTTTCAAGAGACAGGCGGAAATGCCGCATTCCATCATTTGGTCAGAGGTGAGCTTTACCCCCTGGGAAGTGAGCATGATCAACAAAGTGGCGCTGATAGCAGGGTCGCTCTTTATCTCGCGAGCGAGCATGATTCCGTCCATGTCAGGCATTTGCATGTCGATGACAGCTAATTTGTAAGGTTTATTTGTCGACGCGTGGGCTCTCAATTTTTCCAATGCATCTTTACCGCACACGACTCCATCATCCTTCATTTTCCAGGCAAGGGATTGGTGGTGAAGAATTTTCCGATTCGTCGCATTGTCATCCACAACCAAAAGCGAAAGATTTTCAAGGGCCTGGAAATTAGCCTGTGGTTTGAGGATCGGTGTGAGTTGTTTTTCGAGACGGGCGGTAAACCAGAAGTTTGAGCCTTTTCCAGGGGTGCTGATCAACCCTATGGAGCCTTCCATCATGTGGACCAACTGTTTGCAGATGGCCAGGCCGAGGCCTGTGCCGCCGTATTTTCGAGTGGTGGAACCATCCGCCTGGGTGAATGATTGGAACAAATTTTTCTGAGCTTTTTCGGAAATACCGATACCGGTGTCGATCACTTCAATTTTGATTTCCTGAAAATCTCCTTCATCGGCAACCTGCGAAACGTTGATGAATACTTCGCCGGTCTCGGTAAATTTAATGGCGTTACCAATCAGGTTGAGAAGAATCTGGCGAATGCGTCCTGGATCTCCGCGAAGGTGTGTCCGTACTTCCTCTGGAATAAAGGCAGCGAGCTCGATGCCCTTGGAACTGGCACGGGCGGCGAGAATTTCAATGGAATCCTCAATGACGGTGCGAAAGTCAAAATCAATGATTTCAAAAGTCAGTTTACCGGCCTCGATTTTTGAGAAGTCGAGAATATCATTAATGATAGTTAACAGAGCTTCCGCACTGTTCTTTGTGGTTTCAGCAAAATCACGCTGTTCAGGGT
>JAQGOY010000020.1 GCA_028293375.1 Verrucomicrobiales bacterium
TTCACTAAAACGGACAACCAAAACTCCGTCGGTATGCCATAAATCAGCTCGGAGTTTTCCCGTTTTCCGATCAAAAACGCGTGCACTGCATTTGCTAAACCAGCCGTCCCTCCCTGCCACAACTACGTATCGTGAAGTCCATGCGACGGCTTGCACCTCTTGGGAGGCTTTGAGATTGTTGAGCCGAATGTTTCCTTTCTTTAAGTCCCAGACCTTAAAATTGGAACTGGCGCTTGTTACTGCTTCCCTCCCATCCGAGCTTAGAAATACATTATCGAAGTATTCGTCATTGCCAGCTACAACCCGGGAAATTGTCCTTCCGCTGGGAGTGAAAACATGAAATTCATGAGAGGATGATGAAGCAATGAGTTTGTCGTCTTCTGAAAACGTCAACTTCTCCAAATTTGTTGATAGAAGCCCTATTTCGGAAATCTTTACACCAGACTTCATTGAATATAATTCCGCTTGTGGAAGGTTCGGGCCTTCCAGAATCCTTACAAGATATTTTCCCGAAGGAGAAATTTTCACATTGTTTTTGTTCAGCTTGCTTTCGTCTTGAGTGGAATCGAAGGAAAGACTTCGACCATTTGGACTAATGAAAAGCCTTTCGCCCGACGTCTGTATGGCAGCAAGATCCCACACCCTGACTGACCCGTCTGAACATACTGAGAAGAGTAGATTTCCTTCTTCATTAAAGCCCATTCCTCCTACCCTGTCGGTGTGGTAAAGAATTGGATTCAAATCCGCAGCTCGACCTGTTTTAAAATCATAAAATCGAATGGTTGAGTCGAGGCAGGCTACAACGATCCATCTCTCGTCACGGCTAAAACAAGCACTCATCACCATATCCTTATGCAGGATGGGGGTAAAAACTTCTTCTGCATTTGCAGTCCTGAATAATCTGCAGGTTTTGTCAGCTCCACTCGTTACAAAAAGCGTGTCATCGTGGTTAAATTCTACCGTGTAAAGCCAGGAGGACTGTGGTTTGGTTGCACGAATAAATTCTCCAGAATTTGCATTATACAGTCGGACAGTTCCATCATGACTCGCAGTTATAATTAGTTTTCCATCGTGGCTGAAATGAGCTGCCGTTACTTCATTTTTGTGTCCTTTAAATTCGAGCGGATGGTCGTGTCGGTGCAGCGAAACCATTCGAGCGATGTTATCCGCGCCTGATACCACAACACGGAGTCCGTCGGGAGACACTTGTGCATCGTGAACCCACTCGGGAGTCCCTGTAACTTTATCTAGAAGAGCTTGCGTTGCAAAACTCCATAGTTCGGCTCCTTTGTTTTTACTGCTCGTGACAATAACCTCACCGCTGGATCCAAATGCTACATTTTCAATTAATGATGATAGGTCAAATTTTTTCGGCTGCTGGAAAGGGTTTTCCAAATCAAGAATTTCAAGACCCCCATTGGAATAACCCAAAACCAATTTATCCAGGTGCGGATGAAATGCACCCTGCATCTTTTCCGCATTTCTAAACCATAAGTTCTTTACCTTGGGAGTTTGCTGGTAGATGGCTCTTATTCTAAATTCATCGTTTGCTGTGGGCTTTTGAGTTTCAGCTTTAGCTTCCAAAAAATACTTCATCGCCTGGGAATAATCCCCTTCGAAAAGTTTCTCGCTCCCAAGTGAGGTTTTTGCGCCTATCTCCCTTTGCTTGGCTTCTCCCCGATAATAAAGTTCTCTCGCATAGGCAAAACCCAATGCCGCCAGAGTTAAAATCACCGCGGTTGTTGCCACAAATCCCCGCTTCAGGATCTTGACTTTGTTTTCAAGAAATCGAAGGCGTTTAATCGACTTCCCATTCGTCAGTGCGGTTAGTTCCGCGTGCATATCCCACGCGTCCAAATAACGCTCCTTCGGGTCCGGATGACACGCCTTGACCAATATCTCGTTCAACTCCACCAGTTCTTCGGTCTCATCGACGTCCAACAGTTCGGGCGGAATGTTGGGAAAAAGCTGGCGGTCGTTTCCGGTCAGCAGTTCGTATAAAACTTTCCCAAGGCTGTAAATGTCCGCCTGCGGCGTCCCCGGCCCTTCGGGCGGCATGTAACCTATTGTGCCAACAATACTGCTTTGGCTGCTGGTTTGGGCCACCAGGCCGATGTCTGCCAACTTCGGCACCCCATGAACATAGAGAATATTTGCAGGCTTGATGTCCCGATGCACCAAATCGTGCTTATGGAGCGATGACAACGCCGCAGTCAACAGCAACCCCAACTCTGTGCACTCCTGAACACTCAATCTTTCATGAGCCTGGATTGTTTGCTCAGGTGTCTTGCATGTGTAGGTTTCCGGATCCACTACCCCTGCCCCTGCTACGTCATCTCCTATTTCCATCACGTAATAGAAAAAACCCTGTTCCAGATTCGTTCCAATGTGAAGTATATCGATAAAGCCCTCGTGCGACCGGGAAATGGGCTCAAATTTCTTGATTCCCTGGAGTTCCCGTTCAAAAGGTCTTGCATCGCGAAATCGGTCGCGAAAAACAATCTTTACGGCCCGATACGTTCCCATGACGCTTTTCGCAAGCCAGACTTCGCCGTAGCTCCCCTTTCCGATTATTCGGAGAAGTGTGTGATCCGGTATATGGATAGGCCCAGCCATGGATTTCGGTAACACCGGTGCTTATTTCACCCAAAAATGCGATTTTTGAAAATATTCTGAAAGAAATGCCCTTCAGCTTACGTATTTATATTTGAGAGATGATGCAATGTGAAGAAACTATAATGAGCGGCAGGATCGTTTTCCAACAAAAGCCGCTAATCCTGCTGGTCGAGGAGGATAAAACTGCTCGTGCCTTGATGGCTCTGGTTCTTTCCTCCCAGGGCTATGGGGTATTGGAATCGCCCTCGCTCGTCGATGTCGAGGGACTTTGGCAAGAGAATCTTGAGCAAGTGGCCGTCGTAGTCGTGGGTTTGATCACCGACACTTCCGTTCGCCTGCGCCTTTTACAAATGTTCGTCAAACACCGGCCGGATATTAAAGTCGTCATCGCCAGCGGATATGATCGAAGTCTGGTCACCAACGTAATCGACCTCGAAGGTTGTTGGTTCATCCCCAAGCCAGTTCAACGCGAAACTGTTTTGGGGATGGTCGGAAAAATCATGATGTACAAAGTTCGGCCCGACCTGCTCAAGAAGAAAAAAGATCAGTCGGACAATTCCTAGGGCTTTTCACACTTCACGGAATAAAAAAAGGACGAACCCGGAGGTTCGTCCTTTTGTGAAATTCGGACCGACTATTTCAAAGCTTCATCTGCCGCATCAAATGCGTGCTGGAGAGCCACGAGGTCTTCACCCGGCTTGAGTGAATCGAGAATTGCCTGCTCGGCTTTGAGTTGCTCGTTCGAGTAGTTCGCTGCCTTGATCGAGAGACCAATTCGGCGATCTGCCTTGTCGATCTTGATCACGCGAGCGGTCACTTCCTGGCCGACTTTGAGCACGTTCTTGATCTTGTCCACGCGATCCTCGCTGACCTGGGAAATATGGACCAGTCCATCGATATCGTGCTGGAGACCGACGAATGCGCCGAAGCTTGCCAGCTTGGTCACTTGACCGGTGACAAGGTCGCCAACTTTGTAATACTTATCAATGTTGCTCCATGGGTCTTCGCTGAGTTGTTTCACGCCGACAGCAATACGCTGGTTGGCCTTGTCGATTTCGAGAACAACAGCTTCGACTTCATCGCCCTTCTTGAACACTTCGGAAGGATGATTGATCTTGCGGGTCCAGGAGATATCGGAAACGTGGATCATACCATCGAGGCCTTCTTCCAATTCGATGAAAGCACCATAGCTGGTGAGATTACGAATCTTCCCTTTGACCTTGGTGCCAGGAGGATATTTTTCCATGGCTTTGTCCCACGGGTTCACATCGAGTTGGCGAACGCCCAGGGAGATTTTCTGTTCTTCACGGTTGATTCCGAGAACGACAGCTTCGATTTCCTGGTCTGGCTTGAGCACATCGGATGGCTTGGCAATCCGCTTGGTCCAGGAGAGTTCGGTCACGTGAACGAGGCCTTCAACGCCGGGTTCCAGTTCAACGAATGCGCCGTAAGGAACAAGGTTGACCACTTTGCCTTTAACCTTGGTTCCAACTGTGTATTTCTGTTCGATATGTTCCCATGGATTGGTGAGCTTCTGCTTCAATCCCAGGCTGACGCGTTCTTTTTCGCGGTTAATGTCCAGCACCACAACGTCGATGTCCTGGCCGACCTTCAGTATTTCTGAAGGATGACCAATACGACCCCAGCTCATGTCTGTGATGTGGAGCAGGCCGTCCAGACCATTGAGGTCAATGAACGCGCCGAAATCTGTGATATTCTTGACAGTTCCCTTGCGGATATCGCCCGGAACCATTTCGCCAAGGAGCTTGCCGCGTTTTTCGTTCCGTTCCTGTTCGATGAGCTCGCGGCGGGAAAGGACGATGTTCTGGCGCTCCTGGTTGATCTTAACAACCTTGAATTCGTAAGTGTTTCCAATGAAACCAGAGAGGTTCTTGGGTGGAACGATATCGATCTGGGAAGCGGGAAGAAATGCTTCCACACCGATATTCACGATCAAGCCGCCCTTAACCGCTGCTTTGACTTTGCCTTTGATGGTCCCACCTTCATTACAGATGGTCAGGATGTTATCCCAGTTCTGTTTGAATTCGGCTTTTTCCTTGGAGAGGATGACCATGCCATCCTTGTCTTCGAGTTTCTCGATCAGGACATTGACACTATCACCCACTTTAACGGCTTTAATGTCATCAAATTCATTGGCTGGAACGACGCCTTCGCTTTTGTATCCGATATCCACCAGGACTTCTTTTGGACGGACTTCGATGACGGTTCCTTTAACTATTTCGCCTGCAGCAAAGCGCATATTGCTTTGCTTCATGGCCTCTTCCATTGTGAGCATATAAATAAATACGGACAACTAACGCTGTGTAGAGGGAGTTTTGGGCGAAGTGCCTTGTGAAAACTCCATTGCCTAACTGACCAGTCGTTGCGGGGCAACAGAGCGGTTAATGGTTAGGTTACTACGTTTACCAAACTTTTCTCAGCCTTAATGAGCCACCGCACACGCGGAGCCCGGGCACCTACAAACTACATTCCAGAAATCCTAATGCAAGGGATTATTTTTTTAATAGTTCGCGCGATATTGCTGGATTCCCTGACTTAATTCTACACAAGTGGGTTGCTTGACACCCCCATCGACCATCTTATAGTGCGTCAAAATGGATAATGCAACTTTAGCGGGTTCGCATGGGAAAAGAGTAGCGAATCCCTCTCTCGACAAACTTCGAAACTTCCAATCAGCAGGCCGCGGTTACTGGAGCAACGTCCCCGACCAGGACTGGAATGACTGGCGTTGGCAGCTTAAAAATAGAATTACCACCCTCGAAAAACTACAAAAACTACTGCCCACTCTAACGCCAGACGAGCATGCAGGGGCTCTTCTCAGTGATTCCAAGTTGGCCCTTGCCATCACTCCTTATTTTTTTAATTTGATTGATCAGGCTGACGAACATTGTCCCATCCGTCGCCAGGTGGTGCCTTCCCTTGAAGAAACCACCACCGCTCCGTGGGAAATGTCAGATCCCTGTGGCGAGGATTCCCATTCCCCCGTTCCAGGGCTCGTACATCGTTATCCTGACCGCGTACTCTTCCTGGTCACTGATCGATGCGCCTCCTACTGCCGTTACTGCACGCGTTCCCGGTTGGTCAGCAATGCCAGTGGTTACGATTTCCATCCGGAATTCGAGAAGCAACTCGAATACATCCGCAATACTCCAGGCATCCGCGACGTCCTGTTGAGTGGCGGCGATCCATTGTTATTAAGCGATGATAAACTGGAATATCTATTAACCCAATTGAGGGCCATCCCCCATATCGAATTTCTGCGCATCGGCAGTCGTATCCCTATTTTTCTCCCGCAACGGATCACCAATGAATTGTGCCGGATGCTTCATAAGTTTCATCCTTTGTTTATCAGCATCCACACCAATCACCCTCGCGAACTGACCACGGAAGTACGGGCTGCTCTTGGACGGCTCGCAGACGCCGGCATTCCTTTGGGCAACCAATCGGTTCTCCTGCGAAATGTGAATGACGATGTTGAGATAATGAAAGTCCTTGTCCAGAAGCTATTGCGGTGCCGGGTCCGTCCCTATTATCTCTATCAATGTGATTTGATTGCCGGCTCCTCCCACTTGCGTGCCAGTGTCAAAACCGGCCTGAAAATCATCCAGGGCCTTCGCGGCCACACAACTGGCTACGCAGTGCCGCAGTATGTGATTGATGCACCCGGCGGCGGCGGAAAAGTTCCCATCAATCCAGACTACATTCTGAGTCGCAACGACGACCGGGTACTTATTAGAAATTTCGAAGGCAAAATTTTTGAATATCCTGAGGACGACAATGGCCGTCCGCTCTTCATCCCCAGCGCTCTTGCTGAAGAAGAACTGGTTTTTTAAAAGTAATCCTTTGCCGGGAGCCCGCTTCGGCGGGCTCTTTTCATTCCACGATTCTCTTTTCATCAACCTTCCGCGACCCTAAATTAACTCCTTCATGGCTCGCGAAACTGTTGCCCTAAAAAAGGAAAGATTCACCGAAATCCTCAGGATTCTTCGTCGCACTTATCCCGATGCCCATTGCGAACTGAACTACAGAAATCCGCTCGAACTTCTCATTGCCACCATCCTTTCGGCCCAGTGCACCGACAAACAGGTCAACCTCGTCACTGCGGATTTATTTAAAAAATATCGCTCGGCACGCGACTTCGCCGAGTCAGACCCGGCCACGCTGGAAGAAGATATTCGCCGCATTGGCCTGTTCCGCAACAAGGCCAAAAGCATAAAAAAATGTGCCCAGGCCCTTGTTGAAAAGCATCTGGGAGAGGTTCCCCGTGAAATGGCTTCACTGGTCGAACTCGGCGGCGTTGGCCGCAAAACAGCCAACGTCGTCCTGGGCAATGCCTTTAACATCAACGAAGGCGTTGTTGTGGACACTCACGTGGCCCGCCTCTCCCAACGATTTGGAATCACTAACTCCGATGACCCCGTCAAAATT
>JAQGOY010000033.1 GCA_028293375.1 Verrucomicrobiales bacterium
AACTATTGACGCGGATGTCTCGACCACTACGGTGAGTAATGTGCTGACTCGGCTCGCAGCTCAGACTGGCTGGGAAATATACCTGCAACCGGGCACTACCAATCTGGCTTCCGCCAAATTCAAAGATCTGCCCGAAAGCAAAGCTCTCACTTTTCTGCTGGGGGGAATGAATTTTTCGTTGGTGGTTCAAAGTAATAACATTACCAGGCTTTCCGTTTATCATACAGAAGCACAAAAGGCCACGGTTAGAGTGTTGCCCAAGTCCCTGGAGAAAGGTCCCATTCCCGCCGAAAGGGTGGCTCTCCTTAAAGAAGGAGCGGATGCTCAAAAAATTGCAGATAAAGTCGGCGCCCTGCTTGTTGGTAACGGCACAAATGCCGCACGCTTGAAATTTCCCACGGAGGAAAAAGCTCTGGCCTCAGAAACGCTTCTTGAGAACTCTGATGGAGTCGCGACTATTGACAGAAATTATTACGTGGATCCCCCACCCCAGCCCCAGCAAACAAGCGCCAGTTCCTCCTCCACTTTTGACCTGCAAATTAAACCCGTAAACTCCGCGGATCAGATAATCATCGGCCTTATCGATTCCAAAGTGCAGGACCTGCCATCTCAAATGAAGAGTTTTTTGTTGCCTTCCATCGACATGGCCGAGGGGGGAAATGCCGGCGGCGACACTCCTTCACATGGCACCTTGATGGCAGAAACACTCCTCAAAGGCCTGGCCATTGCCGACGAAAGCACCTCTTCAAAGGTTCGCATTCAACCGGTGGACGTTTATGGCGCTAGTCAAACGACCACTACCTATGACGTTGGTCAGGGCATCCTTTACGCTATTCAAAAGGGCGCAAACATTATTAATCTGAGCCTGGGAGGAACGGATGACAGCGCTTATTTAAGGAGCGTGATCGAACAGGCCTCTGCAAAAGGGGTGTTGTTTTTTGCCGCCGCAGGAAATGAACCAACAACGGCGCCTACCTATCCGGCGGCGTATCCTTCTGTAATCGCTGTTACTGCGGTCAACAGGGATGGGTCGATAGCCTCTTATGCCAATCGTGGCTCATTCATTGATATTGCTGCTCCGGGCAGTTCCATCGGCGTCTATCAAAATCGAAACTGGTTTGTGAGCGGGACATCTGCGTCGAGCGCCTACGCCACCGGTTTTGCAGCTGGAACTGCAGACGCGGGAAAAAGCAACGAGCAGGTAAGGTCATTGATTCTGCAGGCTCTGGCTCTTAAGTCCTCCAAATAGCAAGCCTTTCCATCATAGAACTTGCGCCGCTGCATGGCTGAATTAAGCTCTTCGTGTGACTGATCGCCATTATTTTTTGCTTGCTGTTGTGCTTTATGCATTCAGCACCATTTATTTGGTGTTCCTCTGGAGAAAGGGGTTTCGGCAGGATAACCGGGTCAACTACTTCCTGCTTTTGGCGGGTGGCATTCTTCACACTTATGCCATGTTCAAACGTGGTTTTGATCTTCAACATTGTCCCGTAAACAATCTCTATGAGGCGATTACGTTCGTCACCTGGACCATCGTGGCAGTTTATCTTTTGGTCGGCTCCTGGTCACGGTTGCGCTTTCTCGGTGCATTTGCCTCCCCTGTCATCTTGGTTATGGGAGTGTTTGCCCTCATGCCGGCTCTGGACCCTCCACGCGGCGCGCACCCGGAATTCAAGAATGGACTTTTGAGTCTGCATGCTGCGCTGGGTTTGCTTTCTTATGGCGCGTTCGCCCTGGCCTCAATCGCCGGGCTGATGTACGTTTCGCAGGAACACAATCTCAAGTTCGACAAGATGCGCGCCATTTTTTCGATGATGCCCTCCATTCAACGGCTGGAGCTCGCCATGAGCCGTCTTTTACTCGCCGGTTTCGTCCTCTATACATGCGGCCTGGCGGTCGGTTTCCTTGACCTGGCTCATGGTTCGACGGTTTACCGGGGTGAGTTTGTTAAAATTTGCTGGTCCATCATGGTCTGGATTATTTATCTGGGCCTGTTGGTCATGCGGTGGAAACTTGAAAAGGGGGGGCGCAAATTTGCCCTGGGCACCATATTCACCTTCATTTTTGTTTTGCTCACATTCTGGGGAGTCAACCAGTTTTCACCCTTGCATACCCAGTAGTTGATGAGGTTCCATTTAACGATCCGATCCTGAATAGCTTTTGCATGCCCATTGTTGTTTTAGGTTTAAGTCATCATTCCTGCCCGGTAACGGTGCGGGAGAAATTTGCTTTCCCGGATTCTGCTATCCCTGCCGCCCTCGAGAAGATCAGGCAGGCGGGGATTGCCGAAGAAGGCGTGATCCTTTCGACTTGCAACCGGGTCGAACTCTACCTCGCCACCAGTCAAAATCCTTCTACCGCGCTGGCACAGGCTAAAAAATACCTGTTGGAACATCATCGTTACGAAGAACCTATCTCTGACGAAATTTATTTACTCGAGGAGCCTGCCAGCATCCATCACCTGTTTAGAGTCGCTTCAGGCCTTGATTCGATGGTGCTCGGCGAAACGGAAATTCTGGGACAACTTAAAAAAGCATACGAACTTGCCCTTCAGCTTCGACTTACTGGACCTCGCCTGAACAAAACCTTTCAAAAAGCCTTTAACGTTGCCAAACAAATCCGCACCGAAACCCATATTCAACGCGGGAGCATCAGCGTCGGATCCGTCGCGGTTGAACTGGCCGAAAAGATTTTTGAAACCCTCGAGGACCGGCACGTGATGATCATTGGAGCCGGGGATACCAGCGAAAAAACCGCCAAAGCCCTTCTCAGCCGCGGGGCGAAAAGTATCATTGTTTCCAATCGCTCCTTCGACAAAGCCCAGGCGCTCGCTGCTGAGTTGGGCGGACAGGCCATTCACTTCGAAGAGTGGCACACCATTTTTTCGAAAGTAGACATCATTATCAGCAGTACTTCCGCGCCTCATTATGTGGTCGACAGGCAAAAACTGGAGCCGATGCTGAAGCTTCGCAAAAATCGCCCTCTTCTGTTAATCGATATTGCTGTGCCACGCGACATCGATCCTGAAATCAATCTTCTCGGAAATGTGTTTCTTTATAATATCGATGATCTCCAAACCATTGCCGGCAATTATATGAAACAGCGACAGGAAGAAGTATCCAGGTGCCAATCCATTATCCAGGAAAAAGCCGCTGGACTTTTGGCGGGCTTGTCGGGCCACCGGACGACCGTTTCTCAGACGTTAGCTTTCGAGTAGTCATCATGAGCAGTAATAAAATTATCATCATTGCCAGTCGTGGAAGTGCCCTCGCGCTTGCCCAGACAAATCTGATACGCACTCAGTGCGCGCAGCTTTTTAAGAATCTGCGCTTCGAAATCAAGATTATTAAAACAACTGGCGACAAACTTCAGACTCTCCAGCCTGATCCGCAGGAGGCACTGTCCAAGGGGCTCTTTACCAAAGAAATTGAAGATGCCATTCTCAACAAGGAGGCGGATTTCGCGGTCCACAGTTTAAAGGACTTACCCACGGAACTCCCCGATGGCTTGCTTTTAGGGGCAACGCCCCGGCGTCAGGATGTTCGCGATGTTCTGATCTATCGCAGCCGACAACTGGTCGAGACTCATTTGGCCTCTGCTCACCAGCAGGACTGGGTGCCCGGGAGCAAAAAAATGCAGGGATTTCCATCGCATTTGCTAATGAAAAAACTACCGGCCGGGGCTACCGTCGGCACCAGCAGCACAAGGCGCGAAGCACAGCTTCGATTTGCCGTGCCTGGAATCAAAACAATCCCCATCCGTGGCAACGTTGGTACAAGAATTCAAAAATTACACGATAACCCCGAATTCGATGCCATTTTGCTCGCGGCGGCAGGAATTAATCGTCTGGGATTTAGGGTGAATGCCCAGGGTGGGCTGACCGGCCAGGGAGTGCCGCCAGGTCTGCTGCTCAGCTACATCGATCCCACGGAAATGCTTCCTTGCGTGGGCCAGGGTTCCCTGGGCATAGAAATGCGCAATGATGACGAAACGGTTGCAAAAATATGTGCCCAGCTAAACCACATCCCTACCCAACTGGCTGTCACTGCGGAGCGCGCGTTCCTGCGGGCAATGGGGGGTGGTTGTCAAAGCCCGGTTGGCGCTTATGCTCGCGTCCTCGGACACAAACTTGAAATGTCGGTTGTCGGTTTTAAGGATGGTTATCGCTCCGCACAAGGATCGCGTCCCATGAAAGAAGCCATCCAGCTTGGTGAAGATTTGGCGAAGAAAATTTTGGCATGACAGCTATGGAAAAAAAGAGTTTTGGAATCGTTTATCTCGTTGGAGCCGGCCCCGGAGACCCTGGGCTCTTAACCGTCAGGGCTGCTGAATTGTTAAAGCGTGCCGACGTTGTTTTTTACGACGCCCTCGTCAACAAGAGCATTCTCCGACTCGCTAACAAATCGGCCGAGCTGATTTACGCGGGCAAACGATCGAAGGACCACGCCATCCCACAGGTTGATTTAAATCAACTGTTGATTGACAAAGCTCGCGAAGGAAAAAACGTGGTTCGTTTGAAAGGGGGAGATCCTTACATATTCGGCCGGGGGGGCGAGGAAGCTGAAGAATTAAGAAAGGCGAAAGTTTCTTTTGAAGTTGTCCCAGGGATTTCATCGACGGTAGCCGCTCCTAATTATGCTGGCATTCCCGTCACCCATCGTTCCCATTGCTCTTCCTATACGGTTATTACCGGTCATGAGGATCCCACTAAACCAGATACTGTCATTGATTGGAAACAAGTGGCCCAGTTCCCAGGAACAAAAATTGTCCTGATGGGTGTGGAGCGAATCGGTGAAATCGCCGAGAAAATGATATTGGGAGGCGCCCAGAAAACCACGCCCATCGCCATGATTCGCTGGGGCACCACCGGGAAGCAGCAAACCCTCGTAGCCACTTTGGGAACTATTGCGGATAGCGTTAAACAAGCCGGGTTCGCTGCTCCTGCCGTGACCGTGATAGGCGACGTGGTCAAGCTGCGGCCAGCTTTGAATTGGTTTGAGGAACGGCCTCTCTTTGGAAAACGCGTGGTGGTCACTCGAACGCGTGAACAGGCGAGCCAATTCTCGGAACAGTTGATGGAGAAGGGCGCAGAGGTGCTCGAAATTCCCACCATAAAGATTATACCTCCGGGAAATCTGGGATTTCTGGGCGATGCCATGGTGGCATTGAATACTTATGACTGGATTGTTTTCACCAGCCCAAACGGAGTCACAGCTTTCTTTGAATATTTTTTCAAAGGCTTTGACGATCTGCGTTGTCTCGGTGCATTGCGGATTGCCGCCGTGGGTCCGGCAACGGCCGCAAAATTGAAGGAACTGCACCTTGCTATTGATGTAATGCCGGAGGAATACATCGCCGGCAAGATCGCCGTGGCCATGGAGAAATTTGCCAGCGTGGAGAATTCAAAAGTCTTGCTGCTCAGGGCGGAGGTTGCCACCCCTGAACTCCCACAGGAATTAACTGCTCTCGGAGCCATTGTAGACGACGTCCCCGTCTACAAAACTGTCCCCGAAACGGAGGACCTCAACGGGGCTGCAGAGGATTTTCTTGAGAATGGCGCAGATTGGATTGCCTTCACCAGCAGTTCCACAGTCGAAAACTTCCACGCCCGTTTTAATCTGCCTGAAATTATGGTAAAGCATCCTCGTTTGAAGATTCTCTCCATCGGGCCCGAAACGACGAAAGCGTTGACAGCTCTGGAATTAACCCCTTCTTTGCAAGCGCAGAAGCATACCATCCAGGGAATGGTGGACGCTTTGTTAAAAGCGTCCGTCCCTTGAAGTTATTGGGATTTCTTAACCCGATAAAACCGTTTGGAGAGCGACTGCACTGTAGAATCCGAAAAATCAAAACTTGTCGAACTCAGTGTATTCGTCTGCACTGGTTTCCATGAGGAAAAATCTTCGGATGCTTCAACAATGACCGTATCACCTGCGTTGCCGGTAATATGGAGTTGGAATTGGTTGTTCTTGATTTGGATTGCTACGGGAATTCCAACGGGAACATTGTTCGCAGGCCCAAAGAACACTCCAGTGATGATCGCGTTATTTCCAGCCAGACGCGTTAAACGAAATTTAATGTGTCCCCGCGCGGTATAAACAAGATACCTGCCTCCCTGGAATGAATTCACCGTCTGGGTGTCCAGAATCAGGCCTGATTGAGCATCGATCACTTCCATCTTTTGGCTGCGGGAATTGGTGTCCCAGTCCAACATGTAAAACGCAACCTGGTGCGCAGCTCCGTCTGTGATATTGACATCCAGTGTCATCGTGTCGGACGCGTAAATGCAGCTGGCAATCCGGTCTTGCGAATTCACTTTGGTAGGGGCTCGTGAATCAGTGGTGGTATCGTTCCAAACCCACTGCGCCGAGTTGGACCAGCCGAGCGTGGCGTAAGTCGGAATCCCATTGGCGTTCCCAGGCACGATAGCAGCATCAGCCCCATAGTTTCCAACCCAGTTTCCTTTTGAATTATCGTCCGTTCCTACAAATGTGACAGCAGCCGGAATTGTCGATGGAACAGGAATGGCAACGTTAAGCTCCGGCGAATAACTCGACTCGCCCGAAGAATTGAACGCTTTCACCCGAAAATAGAGCTGCGTTCCAGGAGTCACGCCGTAAGCCACAAAGTTGGTCTGGCTGACCTGCTGCGAGGCGACAGTGACGTAACTTCCAAGAGTTCCGGTTTTTTGTTCAACTTTGTTTCCCGTGGCTCCTGCCGAGGTGTTGGCCCAGCGAATTATGGCTTGAGAAGCAGAGACGGAAACGAGGGTCGGTGTCCCCGGGGGAGTAAGTCCAGGCACACTCGAAGCACCGGCATCGTAGTCCGAAAATGCTCCCTGACTCGGATTTAAATAAGTTCCACTTCCCGACTGTTCCATTTTTATGGCTCGCACCATGTAACTGCCACTGGCTCCCGCATTGAAGCTCACCTGGCCGGCCCCTTGGACTCCCACGCGGTCATAAGATCCAGCTCCATTACGGCGGTAGATATAATAGGATTGAATGTTTGAATCGGTCGAAGCAGACCAGGTTACCAGGCCAGCGCTTGTTGCCTGCACGTTGGCTGGAGGAATCACGGGATGCATCCGCAGCGTGGGATCTCCCATCAGCGCACTATGGACTTGGCGTGTTCCCTGGTTCTGGGCTGAGTAGACCCCGCCCGGCGCGTTGTTTTGCGAAAGTTTTGTGCAATATCCAATGGTAGCCCCCTGCCCCATCGCGTGGTAAAACCAGTGCGGTCGTCCAGACCATGACGAGGTAAGTGTATAGCTGGCTGAACCGAGCGGCGCTCTTAAAAAATTGCTTTCATTGTCCCAGTCTCCGAAATAGCTGCCTACAAACATGGTGAAAACGGATTGGACATCGGTAATCGCAAAGTCATCGGATGACCCTACTCCATTGCAGGTGTAGTAGCTTCCGCCTCCTGTGCCGTACGACCACAAAAAGCTTTGGGATCCGAGGGTCGAAAAATACTGGCCATAAGGAACTGCGACCGTGTTTTCAGCGCCAAAAAAGGCTGAAAAGTTTCTCCATCCACTCGCGGCAAAAGCTTCCCCGCTGCGCTCCCCAAAGTTATCGCAAACCAATCCACGGCGTTGAACCTGCACCAGACCCTGACGGAAATTGTGATCTTTATTCAAGTATTGTCTCAACAGGTCCAGCTCAGACTTCGAGGGCACTTTGTTCGCGAAGCAGGTCATGTTATATAAGTCGACTCTTCCCACTTCCAAATCCACATCGGAAGGAAGATCAGACTGGTCGAATTTACCATCACCGGGCACGTTTTTATTTCGATCGTAATTTGCTCCGGTGTCATTCACTGAGGAATCGGTCCAGTTACCGTGCATGTCCCCATAATATGAATCTGCAGGCCAGGCGCCACGATGGTCGGGGTGCCCATCAGGGTTGAAATCACCAGAGTAAGGCACCGGAATATGGCCGAATAGAAAAAGGGAGCGGACGTTTCCAGGGTCAGCGGAATAATCGTTCTTTATGATTTGCTTGATGTTGGGGACTGAATCATTCCTGGAAACGTCATGTCTGATGACCACCCAGCCATCTCCAGCAAGATCCTGGGACAGTCGCTGAAGTTCAGTGGCGAGGCTCGTAGTGAAGGTTTGATCGACTAAAAGCACAATTTTGCCTCTGGATTCGATGGGAGGGGCATTCAATCCTGCTATCACGTAACCGTATCCCACGTACCCGACTGAAGTCGATTTGCGAAGTTGATATTCGTAAGAGCCGCCAACACCGAGTCCAGAATCTACGAAACTAGTCGAGTCACCTGGAAGATTTGCTATCTCACTCCAGGAGGTTCCCTGTGGACTTTTTTTGGATATTGAATAAGAAGTCCCGTTTGGGTCCTGTGGCCAGGTCAGCGTGGCTTTTCCAGCTGGCACATCCACCGTTACGCTAACTTGCACCGCGTACCATTTGGGGTCCGTTTCGGCCCTGGCCGACAATGAAAAAGCAACCAGGAGGGTCAAAACACAGATATAGAGTTTGTTGATCATTTTTATACTGTTTTGGAAAACGCCGTGATCGATGGATCGATCCAACCCTTTACCTTGAAACTTCGTCTTGTGAAGGCACATGCCACGAGAATGGCAACCCTACAATAACATCAGCGGCCAAGCTGATCAGAAGCTTGGAACAAACTTAGCAAAGGCCGTGCCCTCCATGCTTTTAGGCTAATCTTTTATGAAGAAAGTTTCGCTTCTCGAAGCATTTCCGGGGAAATAAGAAACACTCTCCCTGGGTTGGATGAAATTGAGACACCTGGTGTCTCAAAAGCTGTTCGGAAGAATCCAGTGCAAGCCAAAATTAATCCACAAGGGAATAGTCAAAAATCCTATTGCCGAGGTGCCGATTACCACTCTCAACGAGGTTGATGCATCACCTCCATAGTGCCGTGCCATGACAATTGGGAACACGGCCGAAGGCATGGCCGCCTGTAAGACGATGACGCGTTTGAGTTCAATCGTGAAAGGCAGGTACCGCGCCAGGAGCAGCATCATCAATGGCAAAACTAATAACCTTAATAAACATGAATAAAACATAACTCTCCATCCCGTGGCCGAATGAAAATCATGGAGGTAATCCGCTACCGTGGCCCCGATAAGCAGCAATCCCATGGGGATGGCGCATGCGGCCAGCATATGAATTGTTCCCTGCACGAAGGCAGGGATGAATCGATCACCCCAGAAATAATTGATCGGCAGTCCAATCAGGATCGCCATGACCGGGGCATTAAATATTTTTTTGAGCGCTTTGCCTTCCGTGTGCCCCGCTAAAAGCAGAATTCCGGCGCTCCACATCGAAATTTCCACACCTACGTTGTGCACCATGAGCACACCCACCGTCTCTTTGCCAAAAAGCTCCCTTGCCAGAGGAATCGGAACATAGCCATAGTTGAACAGCCCCGTGCACAGGGCGAACGTTCCCATCACTTTTCTTTCGCCGAGCCGGAATATTTTTGCCACATACCAGGAGAGAATCATTCCAATAACCACTGTGCCGAATCCCACCAGCGGAGGAATGAAAAGGTTGGCGGGTTCCTTCAACGCCCGGTTCTGCAGAATGGAATCGAGTATCAGGCACGGAGCCAACAAATTTACCGTGACTTTTAAGAGGCTTTCGTCCGCATTTTGGTTCAGCCAATTGAACCTGCGAATCAGCACACCTAAAATGGCGACGAAAAAAACCGGCAGGACAACCAGAAACACTGTCCCAAGTTGGCTATTCATTGGATTTGGCGAGAAATTGGACGAGAAGTAATGTCTCGAAATACTGAAGATTCTGCAATTCCTTATAAAGTGGCGTTTCTGTTTTCGTCGCCACTTTTTCAATTTGCTCCGTTATCATCGCCGGGTTCCATCGCTCTCCCATCGCCTTGCGTAAATCGACAGGCATGAATTTTGAGTTCGATTCTCTTTGAAAAAACTCTTCGTACTTTGAATACACCGGATGACGACCCGCTCTGGCATACCAATACTTGGCGTTCGAAAAATCCCCTTCCCTGCGATGCATCATGGCGTGAATCAGGCTTCCAGAAGCACTCTTAACGTCCTGGCAGATGACGTGGCATTCATCGAGGTAATCATGCCAAAGCAGTAGAACTGCTTTGATTAATTGAGCTTTTTCGCTCCCCAGGCTTCCTTCTTGGTCCCCCTTGCCCATGCAGGCCTCAATTCGCGTTTCCTCAGCGCGAGCCTTTCGAGGGCCTTTGCCTAGAGGCGCGGGATTGTTTTCTTGCAACAATTCGATAATGGCTTCAGATATTTGAAAACCGCTCACAATGAAAACATACTTTCCAAGCCTCCCCGGGCTCAAATCAATTTCTTGGCACAAACTGCCGGCCATGCTTCGTTTTATTCTTGGGCATTGAGAGTATCGCTGGAATTTTGTAGTGTTCAGTTTGAAGCAAAACATCAAATAAGCGGCATGGTTCAGGCATTAAGCAGCAAATGGAAGTGGGCAGGTTTTTTTATTCTCCTCTTTTGGAATCTTCCTTCCATCGCCCAGCAAGCCCGTTTGGACATTCCTGCGAGCCTGCTTGAAGTAGGAGAACCTTTTCGCCTGGCTGTCGCCTGTGATAATTTCGTTCCCGATGCTCCACCCGTCTTCCCGGAAATTCCAGGCCTGGCTATTAGGTTTGCGGTAAAAACCGAAAGGCCCTCCTGGATAAACGGCGTCATTAGCACGCATTACTTGTTCAACTACCAGGTTGTGGCGAATCGCGCCGGCACGTTTAATATCCCGGCTCTTTCCGTGAAGTCCGCAGGTAAAGAGTACAAAACTCAACCTGGAATGCTTCAGACCATTGCCGGAGGGGTTTATGCCTGGATCTCCTTGATCCCTTCCAGGACCAATCCTATCGTTGGCGAGGTCATTACTTTCGATCTCAATATCTACCTCGACGGTTCGACTCGGAGTCTCCAAAACTTTCAATTGTCCCCGCCTTCTGGCGATGGTCTCTCGGTAAGTCCCTTTGTTTCCTCGGAACAAGTCAACCTCCAGACGAATGGCACGACTATAATATTATTTCCTTTCAAATTCACAGCGGCACCAGCCAAAACCGGGTTACTCAGGCTCGAAACCAATGTGCTGTCCATGGATCTTGGCTTTCCGCCACTGGATATTTTCCAACACCCCACCAAATGGCGGCATGTGGAGTTGACTCTGCCAACAGTCAATATCTCAAGTCACCCGCTGCCCGACCCCGGCAACAAATCTTTCAGCGGCGCCATTGGGAAGTTCCAGGTAAAAAGTTCTGCAGTTCCGCTCGAAGTCAACGCCAACGATCCTATTACTTTGACGGTTGAAGTCAAAGGCACCGGCAATATCGAGAATCTACAAGTTCCACAAATTGAATGGCCCCAGTTCCAGGTCTATCCACCTCGTTCTCAGTTTGTTTCAACGGACCCTTTAAAGATTTCAGGTTTCCAGAGGATCGAAGTCATAGTTTCTCCTCAATCCACTAACGTCACGTCAATCCCTGCCTTCTCCCTCACTTATTTCGATCCCGAATTGAACAAGTATCAAACCACATCTACCGATCCCATTCCCCTGCGAGTGAAGCAAGGTAAGGCAGGTCCCATGATTGCTACCAATTTATCGATTGCCGGACCTCCGCCTGTTAAATCTCTTCCTTCCTTGATCTATGAACGGGAAAACTCATCTCCTCATTTCTTCCAACCCACCTTTGCTTATGTCCTGGGACTGAACGGTGTTCCTGCTTTCATTTTGGCGATTTTCTCTTTTGTATTTTATCGCCGCAGTCAGCGAAAAGTGAATGAGCGGGAACAACACATTGGACAGCTTTTGGCAAAAATAAAAAGTGCTCACCAAACACTTCTCCAGCCAGGAGTTTTATCTACGGAACAGTTTTACGGGGAAATATTCAGATTGTTGCAAAGCGGCCTGAGCCTGGTCAGCGGGAAATCCGAACTGGCCATTACCGAAGAAACGCTCGAGGAACTGGCCAACTCGAATTGGATCAACACCGATTCAAGAGCGCTTGCTGAAGAACTGTTTCTATTATGCAATCAATTGCGCTATGGAGGCACCGAGGCGATTTCTCGGACCGAAATTCTATTAAAGGTTTCTAAACTGGTTGAGGAGTTTCTACAAAAGGAGCCAAAATGAAGCGTCGCTGGATTACCTGCTTTATCGCTCTCTTCCTCCAACTTACCGCTTTTGCCTCAAGTCCGTTGGTTCAGCAAGGCAACACAGCGTATGAGAAAGGTTATTATGATCTTGCGATATCCAACTATCTTTCAGAAGCGATCGCCAGGCAACCATCCGCTGCCCTCCTTCATAACCTTGGTCTTGCTTATTCGCAGGCTGGCTTTCATGGGAAGGCGCTTTTTTGTTTTACCAAAGCCCTTGAGCTGAATCCTCGCAATGCCCGCATAAAAGCGTCGTACCGTGCCGAGACTGCGACAGCAGGAGCGTCCACTTTCAAGCCTTATTCGCCCGCCCTATGGTTCAGCGCTTCCGACTTGTTTTGGATGAATGCAGTAATCGCCATGGCTGCTTTCGCGTTGGTACTCATGAGATTATTCCAAAAAAAAGCAATTCTGACCATATCGACCCTTATTCTCCTCGCTCTCTGGATTTTGATCATCGCCATTCAACTTCCCCAAATCATGCCCGGCACAAACCGATCTATTTGCATAGTCGCCGTTCCCGAAACACAGATCCGAAACGGTCCTTTTTCCGAAGCCTCTGTACTGAAGCAGATTAAAGATGGGCAAATTTTAAAAATTCTTGAAAGACACGAGGATTGGCTGCAAATTGAGGATTCTCAGAACTCCGTTGGTTGGGTAAGATCAGACCATCTCCTCGAAGTTTCGGGTACTGATGGGTTAACGATGCTCACCACTCGAAAACTATGATTCAACGTGGAATCCTGCGCTTTCTGGTTCTGTTGCTGACAGGACTGGCTCTGCAGGTCCGGGCGCAACTTTCCTGGGAGCAAGGCATAGGATTCCGACGGGCTGCTCTTTCTTTTTCTAAAAACGGCAAAACTGGCTTTACTCTCCTTACTTCGGCTCAAACGGGAATCGCTTTTACCAACATTCTCACCATCGAACAAGCCCTGGTTAACCAAAATTATCTGAACGGAAGCGGCTTGGCCGCCGGGGACATTGATGGGGACGGTTTGATTGATCTTTATTTTTGCAGCAAAAACGGCGATGGACGATTGTATCGCAACAAGGGGGCGGGCCGCTTCGACGATGTGACCGCCTGGGCCGGTATCTCCACTCCTGGCATGGCACAGAGTGCCGCGCTCTTCGAAGACATTAACGGGGATGGATTCGTTGATTTGATCATCACTTCGTACGGCGGGCCAAATGCCTGCTTCATTAACGATGGTAAAGGACATTTCTCCAACATCACTCAGGAGGCCGGGTTGGTTTTTAAAGGAGGTTGCGGTTCGATGGCCATGGCGGATATTGATGGCAACGGCACCCTCGATTTGTACGTTTGCAATTATGGCGAACAGAGCGTCCTTCGCACCGGTGGTATGGTTACAATACGGCAGTCAGGGGGGAAACCCGTCGTCACTGGAAAATACGCAAAACGAATTAAAATAATCAACGGGCAAATGATTGAACTGGGTGAACCTCATCTCCTGTATCTCAATGATGGCAAAGGTCATTTCAAGCCTGTTTCGTGGACAGATGGGACTTTCCTCGACGAAGATGGCAAGCCTCTGACCAACGATCTTTGGGACATGGGATTATCCGCAATGTTTCGGGACATCAACCAGGACGGTTTTCCTGATCTTTATGTCTGCAATGACTTTCAGACCCCGGATCGCATCTGGATCAACGACGGCAAAGGGCATTTCCACGCACCGCCCCGATCAGCGCTTCGGAAAACTTCGCAGTTTTCCATGGGAGTGGATTTCGCGGACATAAACCGCGACGGATTGGACGATTTTATGGTCGTCGACATGTTGAGTCGCAACCACAAATTAAAGATGCAGCAATCCAATACCACTAATCCTCCCGCTGAATACACTGGAGAAAAATTTCTGGATCGCCCTCAGAATCGCCAAAACACCCTTTTCTTGAATCGCGGCGATGGAAGTTACTTGGAAATGGCTCATTTTGCCGGACTTGAGGCTACTGATTGGTCGTGGTGTCCGGTTTTTCTTGATGTCGATCTGGATGGTTACGAAGATCTCTTAATCACCACGGGGCATGCGTTCGATACTCAGGATCTCGACACCATCGCCTTGATAAAATCGAACCCTCCAAAAAACACAAGAGAAAGCCTGCTTCGTTATCCCGATTTAAAAACCCCGAATATGGCATTTAGGAACAAAGGGGATTTGAGATTTGAAGAGATGGGGCATGCGTGGGGATTTGAGTCGACGCAGGTTTCGCACGGGATCGTGCTGGCGGATATTGATAATGATGGTGATTTGGATG
>JAQGOY010000048.1 GCA_028293375.1 Verrucomicrobiales bacterium
GCCTCGGTGACTATTCTGGAAAAAAGCAGCGCCTTTTTAACCAAAGTACGCATATCAGGCGGCGGACGTTGCAACGTTACTCACGCCCTCTTCGAGCCAAGGCAATTCGTTCACCGTTACCCGCGCGGAGCCAAAGCCTTGATCGGTGCTTTTCAATCCTTCTCCGCCCGCCACACCGTCGAATGGTTCCAGCAACGGGGCGTTCTCTTGAAAACCGAGAAGGATGGTAGAATGTTTCCCGCCACCGACTCTTCTCAAACCGTCATTGATTGCCTTATGGAAGAAGCCAAAAAGCTTCGAATTCAGCTCGCTTGCAATCGCGAAGTTAAAGAAATCTCCCGGACCGGCGGGCAATTTTCCATTCAATTGTCGGATGGTACTTTTCTTCCCCCTTTCTCTCGCGTTTTGTTAGGTACCGGAGGGTGTCGCACCCTTTCTCTCGGCCACCTTCCCGTCTCGCTGGGTCACACGCTGGAAGACCCGGTTCCATCGCTCTTTACTTTTCATGTCGACAGTCCCTGGGTGAAATCCCTTTCCGGCGTGGCCATCGAAGCAGAGGTTCAGGTTCCTGCCACAGGTTTAAAAGAGAGTGGCCCTGTTCTTTTTACTCATTGGGGTTTTAGCGGGCCTGCCATTCTCAAACTCTCTGCCTGGGGTGCCCGTGAATTTCATCGCTTAAACTACACCTTCCCGCTCCTCATAAATTGGGCGCCCAAATTTCACCTCGAACAAATCGCTCAGGTTTTTGATCAAAATCGCCGGTCCCAGCCCGCTAAAATGATCACCAACTGCCCTTCTTTTGGCATTCCCTCCCGACTCTGGGAAAAGCTTTGTCTTCATTCCGGCCTAAAGGAAGGTCTTCGATGGTCCGAGCTTTCCCGCACTTCTCAGCACCAACTTGCTCAGGCAATCTCCCGCTCTGAATTTAATGTCACAGGCAAAAGCTTGAACAAGGATGAATTCGTCACCTGTGGCGGTGTTCGCCTTTCCGAAGTCGATTTCAAAACCATGGAAAGCAAAATCTGCCCCGGTTTATTTCTCGCTGGCGAATTGCTGGACATTGATGGCATCACCGGTGGGTTTAATTTCCAGGCTGCCTGGACCACTGGATGGCTTGCAGGCACTGCCATGGCAAAATAATTGGTCAATAGCCGCGTCTGATTGTAGGCTTTTCACCGTTCACCCCGATGAGGTGGAAGACAGGCTCCCTTTGGGTGAGTTATCTTTAATTTATGGCATCGCTGAAGCAGATTCGCCTGGAACAAAAAGTCATTGTCCAACAGCAGGAAGTCATTTCCGAGCTGGAGGCCCTCGTTCAAAATATCGAACGATGTGAACGCACCATCACTGAGTTAAAGGACGAGCTCGAAGTGGTGAATAAAAAGCATCAGGGAGACCGAAATACCCAGCAGGATATTCTCTACCTCACCGACTTGCTCAGGTGTGCCAAAAAAAAGCTCAACTGGGAAAAGCACATGGCCACTCTGCAAAAAAAAGTCCCTGAAGTTCTCCAGCGCGTTTCGGAACTGGCCAACCATTCCGAAGTGCAACCCAGCCCGGAAACCCGCGCGCTCATGATGAAAGCGCTCCACTCGATCGAGGCCGCCATGCAGCGTCTGCAACTCGTTAAGAGCTGATAAGTTGAGATCTCGAGCCGAAACTCCTTTCTTTAGCGCTTTTCGTTCCCTCTATGCTCAGGGTGTGGGCGCAAGCGGCCGAAACATAATTAGTGTTTTTTTTGGATTATGTTATGCTCACGGCAAATTTCATGAAACACCGTTTCTTCAACTCACTGATTCTGATGGTTCTGCTGGCGATTAGGGCGCACGCAGTCCAGATGGAACCTCTCTCTATTGACGAACTGACTGCCAAGTCCGATGCCATTTTAAAGGGTCGCGTAGAGTCATTAACTACCTTCAAAGATGATCAGGGCCGCATCCTGACTAAGGTCATCCTCAATGTTCAGGAAGTTTGGAAGGGCCCGGTATCCACCAATCATTTTACCATTGTGCTTGCCGGCGGGATTTTGGGGGATGAAAAGACCGTCGTTTCCGGGCAGGTTCAGTATTTGCCAGGTGAAGACATCATTGCCTTCCTCGTTCTCAATCAGCGAGGCGAAGGAGTGACTCTGGGTCTCGTCCAGGGAAAATTCAATGTCCACACCGACTCGACGTCCGGTCTTCAAACGGTTCATAGCCGGTTTCATGGTCGTAAACCGGACTCACGGCCTGCTTCCGCCAGGATTTCAACCCAGGCCGTAGTCAGCCTTTCCGATGACCTGACTTTGGATTCTTTAAAAGAAAAGGTCTCCGGCAGAAAGGATTCCAAGTGAAAAAAACATTTTCCTGCTCTCTTCTCCTCCTTTGTCTTGTCGCCGTCCTCCCCGTGCGCGCTTTTGTCCCCTCCATGACGGATACCGGCACACCTATCCGTTGGAATCTCGCGGCTTCCACGCTCCATACCAATCTCGTTAATCCGACCACCAAAGCCATTCGCTTTTTCCTCGCAAACGACGGGTATTCTACCACCAACACCGCTGCCGAGCTCAACTCCGTCCGCGCCGCGTTCGCACAGTGGCAAACCATCCCGGGTTCCACTCTCAAGTTTGAAGAAGGCGGCTTGGTCGTTCCCAAGTCGGACATGATTAATCCGAGTGACAAGACCAACGTGGTTTACTGGGAAAAGACCAGTCATATAGTTTATAACGGTGCCCTCAATATTCAGGGTGCGCTTGGCTTCTGCCAATACACCTACAGCGTTGGCGGTGCTAACGATGGTTATTTTCTCGGAGCCGACATCGTTTTGAACGGTCTCGACTACCAGTGGCATACCGATTACCTGAACGGCGTCAACAATCCCGCCCATCTGGTCGAAGATGTCGCATGCCACGAAATAGGCCATTTTATTGGTTTGGATCACTCTCCGACTGGTGGTGCAACCATGCTTTTTCACAGCGGGGCTGGTATCGGGCTCCAGGTGGGACCCTCGGAAGATGAGTTTTCAGCCGTCCGGTTTCTCTATCCCATTGCCGCCACCAACGCCACTTTGGGAACCTTGAAAGGTAAAGTTGTTATTGGTACCACTGTCGTTCCCGGTGCCGCAGTCTTTCTTGAAAATTCGTCCGGCAATGTTGTCTCATCCACCGTCGCTTTGACGAATGGCTTGTTTACTTTGCGCAGCATCGTTCCCGGGAATTACCTCATGCGGGCTTACCCACTTGATCCTGAAGGTGCTGAAGGCATGATCTCTCCTTTTTCGATTTCTACGGAATACACCAACGTAAATGTCAATTTTCTGCCCAGCGCCAATATTCCAGTAACCATTACGGCCAACCAAACCATTAGCAATAATATACCCGTCGCTAATGGCCCACTTCCTTATCGGATTGGCTTTATTCGCTATCCTAGTGCGAATGGCAATTCTTTCAGGCTCGCATCCCTTCCTGCTCCCATCAAGGTAGGCCAAAGCGGTATCTTTCTCGGAGTCGCCGGCGTTAACCTCCCCGTTGCCGGCAGCGGAGCTACTTTGAGCATTACCGGTGACGGTTTGACCATTGGCTCCCCAATCTTTCAGAGCATCAGTGCCAATCCTGTCTATCACGTCATTAGCGTCCAGATCAGCGTCTCCGCTTCCGCCACTCCCGGTCTCCGCTCCTTTGTCCTCACCGATGGCGCAAATACTCTCTATGCCAACGGATTTCTCGAAGTTCAACCCCAGGAAGTCGATTACAATTGGGATGGCTTGGCCGATAGTTTTCAAAGGAAGAATTTCGCCCTCTGGACGGGTGTCACCGCTGGTCCAAATGTCGATCCGGATGCCGATGGTTTTAATAATCTCGCTGAATATATATCCGGCACCAACCCCAATGATGCGACCTCTTTTCTCAAGGTGAAATCTGTTTCCAGAACATCCAGTGATACCACCATCACCTGGGATGCCGCCGTCGGTTCCAAATTCCAGATCTATAGCCGTGCCGATTTCTCCGGCTCCACCTTCCAGCCCGTCGGTGGCATCGTTACCGGTAATGGGAACGACACCACGTTTGTGGATAACACCGTAGCCGGCGCCGCCAGATTCTACCGAATTCAGGGTGTTCCTTAGCTAAATAGGGTTGTTACGGCTACTTGTTCTTGTTTTTTCTGCTGGTTCCACTCATCTATTAAGTATGCAGTTGCCGCAACAGCCCGTCACTTTGACTCCAGCCCAGGTTGAGGAGCTTAATCGTAAGCTTTCGCAAATGCGGCATGACGTAAATAATACGCTTTCTCTCATTGTTGCCGCCATCGAGCTCATCAAGTACAAGCCCGAAATGACCGAGAGAATGATTGCCACACTCAAAGAGCAACCTCCAAAAATAATTAGCGAGATTTCCAAATTCTCCCAGGAGTTTGAGGTCTCTTTCGGCATCGTCCGCGAACCCGCAATTGGTAAAGTCGGCGCTTAGGGTAACCTTTTTGCAAATTTCACGTCCTTTCTCTTATGAAGGGCTTTCTGTTCACACTATTTTCCTCTCCACTCTTCCTTGGTTCGGCCATTTGTCTCTTCTCTCTCACCGGCTTCGCTGGTGATACCTCCACCAATGCCACCCCTTCCGTTCGCCCTCGGGTTTCCGCCCTGCGTGAGAAAGAGTTGAAATCCAGTGAAACCAATAAATCGACCGAGGCCATTGCTCGCTTCAAAGAGGAGTGGAAAGGCCTCACTCCCGGAGAGCGCTCTGCCAGGTTGAAAGCCATTCGCGAGCGAAACACGGATGGCACTCCCGAGGAACGCGAAGCCCGCGTCACTCTGGTTCGTGCTCGCATTCGAAAAAGATTGGAAGAACTCGCCGTCAAAAAGAAAGCCGGAACCATTACCCCGGACGAGGAAAAGCAACTCGAAAAGGGAGAGCGCACCTTGAAACGTTACGAAGAACAGAAAATGAAATTGAACACTCGGTCGGCCCCGCCCCAAAAGGTGACCGATGCTCAGGATAAATAATTTGTATTAGTCAATGAACCGAAAGCCACCCTTTGGAGGTGGCTTTTCTCTTTTTTGCCGGACATAACTAACAGCCCGATGGAAAAAACGGATAGTGAATTGATCGCAGAAGTGCTCAAGGGCAACAGCCAAAGCTTTGAGCCCCTGATCGTTCGCTACCAGCCTCGCGTCTTTGCCACCGCACGTCGTTACGCTCGCCGTGAAAATGAGGTTCAGGACATCGTTCAGGAAATTTTCCTCAAGGCTTTTCAAAAGCTCTCCAGCTTTCGTGGCGATGCCCCTTTTGAACACTGGCTCATGAAGGTCGCTGTTCGCACTTGTTACGATTTCCTCCGCGGGCACCAGCGAAACAGGGAATCTACTTTCACGGATCTGTCGGATACCGAGTCGGAATGGCTCGATCGATTTGCTGGCGAACCAAAAAATCGTGAGGAGGATCTAGTCGCCGCCCGCGAGTTGCTCGCTAAAATCATGGACGGTTTGAGCGCCGACGAAAGGATGATCATTACCCTGCTCGAAATTGAAGAACGCAGCATCCGCGAGATCGCAGAGTTGACCGGATGGTCTCTCCCCCTTGTAAAAGTGAGGGCCTTTCGGGCTCGTGCTCAAATGAAAAAAATCCTCAAACGGATGACCGTGGAAAAGTACTTGTAACCCCTATGCCGTTTTTTTCGTCTACATTTTCAGTTATGGATATCGAAAAAGTAAGGATCGGGCTTCTCAAGGCGGAAAGGTCTCGCGTTCCCTCGCAGGATGTTCCTTACGCATTCGAAAAGCGCGTCATGGCGCATATCGCCTCGTGCCCCGCTTTGGAGTCGATCACTGATTACATGTCTGTCCTTTGGAAAGCTGCCGGATCTTGCGCTTGCGTCATGGTTCTTGCCTTTGTCGTTTCTTTTGGTTTTCAGTCGGACGATAGTTTGGGAAATCGTGACTTGGAAAGCACCGTCTTCGCTTCCATGAGCCAGCATATCGAAGATTCCTGGTGAAACATTGGGCTGTCATATTCACCACTTGCGTGATTTTTGTTTCTGGTGCCACTACTGGCGGCCTTCTCGTAAAAACTTACCCCCGTTGGTTTGGCATGGTTCGCCAACCAGAAGGCGCTGCTCCTTACGTCTGGCAAATCCAGCGCGCTGAATTCCTGCGTCGCATGAACAAGCATCTCGACCTCTCCTCCTCCCAGCGCGATAACATCGAGCGGATCATGAAGGAAAGTCAGGACCGGACCCGTCCTTTGTGGGAATTGATCGGCCCCGAATTGAGGGATGAACTTTCCTCCGTCAGGGAACAAATCCGTGGCGAATTAAAGGCGGATCAAGCCGAAAAGTTCGATCAAATGCTGAACGTTAAGAAGCCCTTGCTCGATACAGGAAAAGATCCTGTCCTTCCAGGAAAGCGCAAGCCGTAACTCCCTGCCGGAACTGCGTCATGATAAAAGCTTTCCTCATTTTCTTCATCCTTGCCTCATCGCTTTCCTGCAAAGCGGAACCTCGGCCTCCTAAAGGCCCTTACCCGTGGACCGTCGCCGAAGGGGTCCAGCAGATTGGCTTCATTTCCGACCCTTTGTTAAAGGAAGATTCCGGCGTCGTCGCCAGCCGCTCCGTCACAAATCTTTTTTGGACTCATACCGATGGCGCTAAAGTCCCATTTTTGTTTGCTATCGATAGGACGGGAAAGACTCTCGCCCAGTTTTATCTGAACGGCGTTCATCTCCACGATTGGGAAGACATCGCGGCCGACAATGCCGGAAATATTTACGTGGGGGATATCGGCAACAATGACGCCGGTCGCAACGAGCTGTACGTTCTGCAGGTGAAAGAACCTTCCCTGGATGCGGATTCGCGTTCCCTCACACCCTTGCAAAAATGGACCTTGCATTTTCCTGCCAAGCCCTTCGATTGTGAAAGTTTATTTGTTTATGCGGATTATGGTTATGTTGCTTCCAAGCTTTTCGACAAAAGCAAAAGCGTGCTCTATCGCTTTCCCCTCGCGCCCAACACCAATGCCATCGTTCTTGAAAAGGTCTGCTCTCTTCCCATCGTCTCGCCGGTCACCGGCGCTGACATTTCAGTCGATGGCAAACAAGTCGCGTTCGTGGCTCACTCCGGGGCTTATGTTTTTGATTTGAATGGGGATATGAAATCGCTTTCCAAAGCCCCTTTCGTTCATATCCCCTTTAAGCATCAACATGTTGAAGGCTGCACCTTTGTCCCGGATGGACTCCTGGCCACCAGCGAAAACCGGGAAGTGTTCCTCTTCACTTACAAGGGTTTCAAAGCGGCTCGCTGATTAATAATCGGGCCTCTCGGGTTCTGGCTTTGTTTCTTCCTCCGACGTATAACACCATTAATGGTAAGTTTGCGCCGAAAACCTCTCCTTCATTTTCTTTGTTCCGCCGCCGTAACCATCGCGCTGCTCGAATATGCTTTCTCGCATTTCCCAACAAACCGGTTCTCCGAAACCCTGCTCAAAGCTGACTGGCGGTGGCTTCTTTTAAGTCTTTTGCTTTTCCTAACCGCTATTGGCATTGGCGGAGCCCGTTTTCACCTTGCCCTTTCTCTGTCGCGTTCTCAGGCCCACATCGGCGCCTCCTTGAGGACCGTCTTCAGCGCTTATTGGGGTTATATTCTTGGCGCGCTGGGTGGAGATGGCGCTCGGGTGGCGATCTACTGCAAATCATTCGATGGCAATCCCCTGCAGGTAACTTCCGCCGTCATGCTGGATCGGTTTGCCGGAATCGCTGGTTTGTTATTTCTCGTCCTTCTTTCCAGTTTTCTGGACTCCAGTGGTCTTGGTCCTTTCTTGGCCGTTTTCGTTCTAATCTTTATAGCTCTGAATTGGCGCAAAATCTTTTCCGGGATGGCCGCGCGCGCGCAAGTGAAGCTGGACAACGCGAACCCTTCCATTCTTGGAAGATGTCTTTTGCTTGGAATTCTCACCCAGTTCCTCGTCGCCTCTTCTTTTTATTTTAACATCCTCGCCCTGAGCCCTTTTTTATCAACGGTAAACATCATTCCTTATATTCCATGGGTCATGCTCTGTAGTGCCTTTCCCTTTGCCGTGGCCGGTCTTGGTTTGCGCGAGGGTGCTGCCGTTTATTTCTTTGGCCTCGCCGGGCTTCCTCCTCATCTGGCCGTCGCTTCTGCTCTCCTCACTTTTTTATCCATCTTTATTGCCACGTTGCTGTCTGCAGCATTTTGCCTCTTTCTTTCACGGCGGCCACTTGGCGAAAAGTTAAAACCATCCACCATCAGTGTGGTTATACCGGTTTTTAATGAAGAGAAAGTTATCTCCAGCATCGTCTCTGCTCTCCTCCGTATGGACGAGGTCGTGGAAGTCATCGTCGTCGATGGCGGAAGCACTGATTCCACTCACCAACTCGCCGTCTCGTGCGGGGCAAAAGTATTGTCTTCACAGCCCGGACGCGGATTGCAGTTACGTCTTGGTGCCGAAGCCGCCCGGGGGGATATCATTTGGATGGTTCATGCCGATATGGAAATTCCGCCGCACTCCACCCAGGCCATCCTTCGATCCTTTAGAGACTCCCGCGTGGTGGCAGGGGGCTTTTGGAAAACTTTTCAGGAACGGCGATTCTTATTGTTTGGCTCCAGGATTCGATGTTTTATTCGTCTCGTTTTATTTCGCCGCCTTATGGCCGATCAGGCGATTTTTGTTTCTCGCCAGGCCCTTGTTAATATCGGCGGTGTTCCTCCCATGCCGCTCATGGAGGAATTCGAGTTGTGTCGGCTGCTGCGTCGAGAGGGAGTGCTTTGCTTGGCGGGGGCCACCGTCAAAACTTCCGCTCGTCGTTTCTTGAAACACGGAATCATCACAACTTACGCCACCATGGCTTCAGTCACCCTGCGCTATTTTCTTGGTGAATCTCCCGAGAATCTCAAAAAGTTATATGAGAAAAAATAATGCTCATTACCTTGTCGAATAAGTAAATCTTATTTCACCCCCTCTTTCGCCTTCTAGTTTTCTCGTTCTATTGCCTTTTCGAGCCCCGAAAGAGAGAATAAATCCTGATGGAAACAAAATTGCCTCACATCGTCGTTCTGGGCGCAGGTTTTGGTGGATTGACTTTCTGCCAGGATTTTAAAGGCAAAGCGCATATCACCCTGATTGACCGCAAGAATCATCATTTGTTTCAGCCTCTCCTATATCAAGTGGCCACCGCGGCTCTCTCTGCCCCGGATATCGCCCAGCCCATCCGTTCCATCCTTACTGATAACGACAACGTCACCGTCCTCATGGATGAGGCCACCGGTATCAACCTCACCGAAAAAAGTGTCTCCTTGAAGAACGGCACATTGCACTATGATTTTCTAATTCTTGGCCTGGGTGGTGTCACCTCCTACTTTGGTCATCCAGAATGGGAACAGTTTGCTCCTGGATTAAAATCACTGGATGACGCCCTCACCATTCGTCGTCGTGTTCTCTACGCTTTTGAAAAAGCCGAAACGGAAATGAATCCTCAACGGCGCGATGAATTGCTAACCATTGTCGTGGTCGGTGGTGGACCTACCGGCGTCGAACTCGCCGGGGCTTTTTCGGAATTGGCCAAGCATGTCCTCGTCAAGGATTTTCAGCGCATTGATCCCGCTCGCGCTCGCGTCATCCTCATCGAGGCCAGCACTCGCGTCTTGTCGCATTTGTCCCCTGGCCTTGGCGACACCGCCCGCGCCCAGTTGGAAACCATGGGGGTCGAAGTGAAAACTTCCGCCAAGGTCAAAAACATCGCTCACGGTTTTGTCGAACTGGATAGCGGCGAGGTCATTCGCGCCGAAAACGTCATCTGGGCCGCAGGCGTCGGAGCCAGTCCCCTCGGGCGTCAATTGGGTGTCGAAACCGATCGTGCGGGCCGCGTCAAGGTCGCGCCGGATCTCAGCATCCCCGGGCATCCTTCTGCCTTCGTCATCGGCGATATGGCGAATTGCGTCGATAAGAATGGCGTCAATGTTCCAGGTGTCAGTCCTGCCGCCATGCAGATGGCCCGTCACGTCGCCGAAATAATTGAAGACGAACTCCTGTTTCCTCAACATCGCCAGCGCAAACCATTTGGCTATTGGGACAAGGGCACCATGGCCACCATTGGCCGTTCTGCCGCTGTCGCCAAGGTTCAGGACTTTGAATTTTCGGGATTTCTCGCCTGGCTGGCCTGGCTCTTTATCCATCTTATTTTCCTCGTTGGATTCCGCAATAAAGTCGCCGTTTTCCTCCAGTGGGTTTATTCCTACTTCACCTACAAGCGCGGTTCGCGGATTATCACCGGCCAGGCTGGAGATGCCTACCTCGCCGAGGAAGAGACGAAAAACACTCCCATGGTCCCGCCTGGCCACGCTCATTAATGAGCAACAAGTATTACCAGGCTGGTTTGAAAAGGGCTCCCGCCGTGGAAGCTCTTTTTAACAAAATTGCTGGCCGATACGACCTCATCAACGACCTCCAAAGTTTCGGCCTCCATCGGCTCTGGAAGCACAAACTGGTTTCTCTCGCTAACCTGACGCCGGGAGCTTCCGCCCTTGATCTCTGTTGCGGTACCGGTGACGTCGCTTTTTCCCTCGCCAAAGCCGGCGCAAAAGTCACCGCCGCCGATTTCACTCGCGGCATGTTGGATGTCGCCGAACACCGCAGCCTGGCGTTGCCTCCGGAATACAGGCCACAGTTTATCCAGGCCGATGCCCTCCACCTTCCCTTTGCCGACAACTCTTTCGATATCGTGACCATCAGTTTTGGTCTAAGAAATCTTTCGGATGAATTTGCCGGGCTCGCTGAAATAAAAAGAGTATTGCGCTCAGGCGGCCAGGCTCTCGTTCTTGATTTTGGAAAACCGAATAACCCACTCCTCAAAAAACTCTATTTCTTTTATCTGAAAAGAATTGTGCCCGTGATCGGCAAAATATTCTGCGGAGATTCGGATACCCATTCCTATATCTACGAGTCGCTTCTCCGCTACCAGGCGCAAATCGGAGTGCAACGCGAAATGAACCGGCAGGGTTTTCAGGACGCCCGAATTCACAACCTCATGGGAGGAATGATGAGTATCAACATCGGCAAAAAATCGCCCTAAACGCGTGATCTCCAACACAGCCTCTGGCCCGGAGCGCCCGGAGCCTATTTGAGAGCAAGCTCCGCTTGTCGATGTCGCCCATGGTTTCCTTCGGCGCGTATTCGCACCGCAGATTCACCGATCAGTTCCATAAACAGTTGAGCATTCTCAGGTGCCCGCGCGTTGCCGTCGTTATTAAAATACACGAATGCTTCCGGTGAATGTCTTGTATTTTTGACGATCGCATCACGCCAGGGCCGCAATTCCTTCAAAGTGTAATCGTGTGAAAATCCCCCGGCCAAACCGTGAAAACGCAGGTAAATAAAATCAGCCGTCACCGTTGTTTCGAAAGGCATCGACTTCGAACTGATCCAGACATGGGCCACATTATGTTTCCGTAATAATGAAAAAGTTTCGGGATGCAACCAACTGCGGTTTCGAAACTCTACTGCGTGGCGAGTCGTGCGGGGAAGCAGTTCAAGAAAGCTCGCCAACCGCGGAAGATCCTTCCCCAGGTTGGGAGGAAGTTGCCAAAGAAAAACACTTATTCTGGAGTGAAGAGGCCTGATCCTGTCGAAAAAGTGATCCAAGCCTGCATCCACATCCTTCAACTTTTTCATGTGCGTGATAAATCGGCTCCCTTTTACGGAATAGATGAATTCGCTGTTGAAACGAACTTTATCCCGCCAACCCTCCACCGTCCCTTCTCCAGGCAAACGATAAAAAGTAGCGTTAATTTCCACCGTCGGAAAATGTCGGATATAATAAGAAAGCTGCTGCCCCAATGGCAGCCCTTCAGGATAGAAACACCGAGCCCAGGCCTTATAAGACCAGCCGCTGGTTCCCACATAAACCCTCTCCTTCATCGAACAAAATAGCACGCCCCAACCAAAATAAAAAGCCCCGTCAAACAGCCAACCTCCGGCCGTCTCCCCGCCAGCGAAGCGAAGCGCCCCAAAGTACAGACTAAAATCTCGAATCAAAGTAAACCAACGCTCCAAATAAAATCGCAAGCTAGGCCCGAAGGCCGCAATGTTGAGCATCCACTGCAAAGAAGCCTCTCGCCCAAAGCGGAAACATATTTGACGGGATTTGTCTCGGGTCCGATATAGTTAAACCGCAAGCGACGCACAGTGGCCAGCGAAGCGCAGCGTCCCAACGTACAGACTGAAGTTCCCAATCAAAAGCCAACCAACGCACCAAATAAAATCGAAAGCTTCGAATGGTAGCGAGGCTTTCTGAACGACGGGTATGGCCTTGCGCCCTCCCGTCGATCAGATAACTGAGCTAGCGCCGAAGATCTCGATTTTGAGCAATCAATAAGGTGGCACTTCAGAATTCTAATCCCCACCATAAATATCATCAGCAATGCTCAATAATAGGTGATAAATACTAGGATAAACAACTTTCTCCTCATCTGCGATACGTTCCAATTCATAAATCTCTTCACTTCCAGGAATTGCAACATATTCCAAATCTAAAATATCACTGCCAATCTTCAAATATCGCTTGTTATAGACAGAAGGGGCAATTTCTGAACGGCTTAGGCGTGCATCACCACAAACAAAACCAACTGTCTCGAATTTTTGAAAGAAATGCCTTTGAAGCGGAGCTAATCTTTGAAGAATAGGTTCTTCAGCCCCTTTCGCCAAAATAAAACTAATCTTCTTTGGGTCATTCAATAATTCAGTGGCTTTCTCTTGAGCTTGTTGAACACTCAACGAGAAAATACTTCTTTCGCTTTTAGCAATGGATTCTTGTGTGGTCTTGATTGATTTGTTCCTTACACGTGAAAGCGACCACATCGCCCCGAACCACACTGATTCAAAACTTGCGAATATTAAAACGAATGGGACGAACCGATAACCTCCAAATAGAATTTTGGTCATGGCAATCGATCCTAGAGCAAGGTATCCGGCCATCGTCAAATGTAGTCTAATCAGTGACCTGTCTAATTTCATAACCTGTATTTAATTGTGGCAAGTCGACGCCAGCGAATCGCAGCGTCCGACATTACATCGTTAAATTAAGAACCAAATCCGAAAGTTCACCCTGCAAGTCCAACCAGCACTAGCAAAGCGCAGTGCAAAAAGTACAGACTGAACTCCCGAATCAAAAACCAACCCAACGCACCAAATAAAATCGAAAGCTTCGGATGGTAGCGAGGCTTTCTGACCGACGGGTATGGCCTACTGCCTGGACGGCAGGTCCCCCTCCCGTCGATCATAAAACGAAGCTAATGCCGAAGATCTCGATTTTGAACACCCACTGCAAAGAGGTCCCCCCAACCCGCCCTCAACTCTTCCTGTCTTTGTGCAGCAACAAATCCACCGCATGCTCCATCGACCCCGCCGGTAATATCTCCCCACCATTCACGAAAAAGATTTCATCCGCGTTATCAATGGTGTTCAGCCGATGCGCAATAATCACCCGCGTCGTTTTCTTCGGCAATTTCCGAAGGATTTCGTCCAGCAGTTGCTCCGTCACCGTATCGATGTTTGCCGTCGCTTCATCCAGGATCAGGATGTCAGGGTTGCGGAGCACGGCTCGCAAAAAGGCCACCAATTGACGCTGTCCCAGGCTGATGGAATCACTGCCCACCTGCACTCCTGTGCCAAGTCCTTTATCAAACACCGCAAGCAGGTTTTGGAGGTTGGCGTCCTTGATGACCTTTTCTAATTGTTCGTTGTTGTAATCAGAGTATTGCTCGTTTCCGTAACGAATGTTTTCGCCAACAGTCCCGGTAAACAGGAATGGTTCCTGGAGAATGAAACCAATCTTCTGCGCGCGCTCCTCCGGTGGATAAGAACGAATGTCGCGGCCATGAAAAAATACTTTTCCGAGGGTCGGATCAAAAATGCGGGCCATCAGCGAGGCTGTTGTTGTTTTCCCACCTCCAGTGGGACCAACCAGTGCGTAGGTCTTTCCTTCTTCCAGGGTAAAATGGATATCGTGTAACACTTCTTTGCCCGCCGGATAACTGAAACTCACACCTTTGAAGGTCAGGACACCGCCCTTATCGATTGTTTCTGCTGCACTCAAGGGAACCGTCACCATGTCGGACTTCATTGCTAGAATCGCAGTGATACGGTCCCAGCCTGCCAGCGCGGTTTGGAAGTTCGCCCAAAGGGCTGCCAACTGACGAAGTGGGTTGTAGAAATTGTTGCTGTAGGAGAGAAAGCTGATCAGCAGACCGAGGCTGAAGCGGCCATGGAGAATTAAATAAATTCCAAAGGTGAGGACGATGAGCTGCCCAACCGTGGATGCGAAACTATAAATCGGCGCGAAAAAGGTATTGGCCAGCCCTGCCGCAATTGCGTTGTTGTAATTTGCCTTATTGAATTCCTCGAATTTTTTTCGAAAATAATCGCGCCGGTTGAAAGCGACGATAACCTTGAAGTTGTTGAGGCTTTCCTGGATTTCCGCGCTCATATCACCCACTTTTTGGAGACTGAGCGCATTCTTCCGCTTGATCCACGGAGAGAGTAATTGCGTAAAAAGGAGCACAATGGCCGCAGGGGCAAGGGTGGCAACTCCCAGCTGAAAATGGAGGGCCAGCAAAAAAATCGCCGCGCCAAACATGATAAAAATACTGCCGACAAATTGCATCAGCGACTGCGAGAAAAATTGATTGAGCTTATCAGTGTCATTATTGATTCGGGAGATAAGATCGCCGGCCTTGTTTTGGTAGAAGAAGGCGACCGGAAGATCCTGAAGTTTATTGAAGACTGTGGCGCGAAGTTTGAAGAGCGCCCGCTGGCTTACGCTGCCCATCAACATGGTCTGCAGGTAGCTGGCCACCAGCCCGATTAGAAATAGTCCAAGTAGCAGCGACGAAGAGACCATGACGCCGTGAAAGTTGCGGCTAAGGACATATTTGTCGACTGTGCGGCCAATTAGGTAGGGTCCGGAAAGGTTTACCGCAGAGTTCACAAGAATGGCCGCAAACGCGAAAATAAGATTGGATTTCTCCTCCCTTAAAAGCGGCCACAGGCTCCTCACCGCAGCGAGTGTTCCTGCTTTCTTTTGCGAATCACTCGCCGTATCAAGTCGGTAATTCATAGTGACTGGTGCTGCGCTGAGAATTACAAATCTGGACGTATTCCGGACAGGATTGCATGAGCTCGCGATGCGTTCCCTCCGCCAAAATTTCTCCTTCCATGAGCAATATGATTTTGTCGTAGAGCTCCACCGAGGCAATCTTCTGGGTAACTGATACCAGGGTGATGCCTGGATAATTGCGTGCGATATTGGCTAGAATTTTTTGTTCCGTTTTGGCATCGACCCTCGCGGTGAAGTCATCCAGCAAAAGTACCCGTGGAGAAAGAGCCAGCGCCCGAGCCAGCATGACCCGTTGTTTTTGCCCTCCAGAAAGTCTCGTGCCCCGCTCGGAAACAACCGTGTTTAATCCTTCAGGCAACTGCGTCAAAAAGTCCTGGAGTTCTGCGGTTTCAACCGCGGTCGCGAGGGACGCATCCGTCACCGTATTGCTAAAAGCGATATTCTCCCGAATGGTGAGGTTAAACAAAATGCTGTCCTGGAACACGAACCCGATTTGGCGATGAAGTGATTCGCTTTCGTAATCGATGATAGGTCTTTGGTCATATTCTATTGTTCCGGAGGTGGGAAGGGTGAGATGAGTTAGCAAATAAAGAAGTTGTGTCTTTCCCGCCGCGGTGGGACCAATGATCGCGGTTTTGGTTCCAGCCTTTACCTGAAAAGAGATGTTCTTGAGCGCGGTTTTTTCTCCATAAACCACCGAGACATTCTTCACCTTGATCTCTCCACGAATCTGTTGCGTATTTCTGCCCGCATCCAAAGTCTCCTCAGCCTCCAGCACAGCCGCTATTCTTTGATAGGAAACACTGGCCTGTGAAATAATACTCATCATGAATCCAATGATAAAAATCGGGAATATGAACGTGGCGATATAACTGTTAAAAGCGGCGAAGTCACCGATCGACATGAATCCCTGAATGGCAAATCGACCCCCGAGAACCAAAATGATGAGCGTCCCAAGATTGGCCACGAAAGTGACGATGGGAATCATGGCTGCAAAGAGCTGCAGGATCTGCAGGCCCAAACTTCTAGCCTCCGTATTCGCGCCATTAAACTTGGTCGATTCCTCCGACCTGGAATGCACCACCCGAATCAGTGCCGCTCCCATGATGCTTTCGTTGATCACCTTGTTCAGCCGGTCTATCACCTGCCGGCTTTGCTTAAATAGTTTGCGGACCTTGGCCAGGATAAGAAAGAAAGTCAGGGCAATGACTGGGATGATGGTCATCACCGCAAGCGCCAGCTTCCAGTTGATGCTAAGAAGCATCACACAGGAACCAATAATGATCACCAAGGAGGAAATGAGCGACGCAACAGCTTGCGCCACGAACATTTTAACGGAGTCGACATCCGAAGTCAGATACGTCAGCAATTTGGACGGATTTTCCTTTTGCACAAAAAGAAAGCTGCCCCGCGAAATCCGGGCAGTGAGCAGTGTGCGGAGATCGCGAGCCACTTTCTCAGAGGCATAAACCTGAATGACATTTTGAATGAGCGTCAGTGCGAGGATACCGAAAGCTAGCATCAAAAACTGACCGATAACCGAGGTGTAATCCAACTTCTCGATGATAAAAGAATCGATCGCATGAGAAATGAGCCGGGGTAAGACGAGAGTTAAGCCGTTACTCCCCAAAGCCAGTAACACCAGCAGAAAAATCATCCCCTTGTACGGCTTGATAAGCCCCAGCATGGATGGCTTGCGGATCGTGGTCGGTTTATGTACAGCAGAATTCACTCGCTCAAACGAGATTGTCCCGAAAAACCACCGGCAAAAAGGATAAAATGCTCACGTGTCGCAAGGAAAGGGAATAGCAAAGCAAAGCCCGACCAAAGCACCGGTGGGCAAAAGTTCCCAACACTGACATCCAGCGACACGGTCAACCTACGATATTAAATAAAATCGCTAGCTTTGGATGGGAGCGAGGCTTTCCGCTTGCCAGGTATGGCCCTGCGCCCTCCTGG
>JAQGOY010000091.1 GCA_028293375.1 Verrucomicrobiales bacterium
TAACCAGTTGTGCCAGCGAGGAACAGTTAGCCACGCTTTCCGGGAATGAAGAAGGCGCAGTGAGGCTCGCCGGGGTGCTGGCGCTAAGACGTAAACATTCAGAAAAACTGGTTGGTTTCCTGAAGGATGCCGACACTCGAATTCAATTGGAGACCATTCGCGCCATTCACGATGACCGCATTGTAAAGGGGTACCCTGCAGTGGCGGCGCTTTTGATTTCTGAAAAAGCCACCGTTCCCGATCAGCTTTTCGCATTGCGACGGATTGTTGACTGCAACTTCCTGGTGGGAGGAAAACCGGAAGCGCTGGCACTGGCTGACTTTGCCCGGCGAACCGAGCTTCCACCAAACACCAGGGCGGAAGCCATCGATGCGTTGGCAAAGTGGGGCATCCCATTGCGTCGGGACAGGATCACGGGGTTGACGAGGGTGGCGCTGACACAGAATCCCCAGGATGCGCAAGCGGCCGTTGAAAAGATTTTGCCCGACTTACTTGCGGATACTTCCACTGAAGTGGTGACCAACTCCATGGCATTGGCGAAGCGCTGGCCTAACGCGCGTTACCTTGAAGCGCTGCAAACCATAGCCCTGAACAAAAAAATCACGGCCGCAGCCCGAGTCATGGCTTACGACATCATTAAAGAATCCAGCCCGGAAACGGCCTCCAAATTACGTGAGGTGCTTATTACCGAAACTTCTCCGGAATTTCGAAAACTCCGAGCAGAAACCAGGACGGGTTTAACCACACTTAGCGAAATGGAGGCCGTGCTTGCAAAAAGTGACGTTGAGCAAAAACGAACTGCCCTGGTGCAAATCAAAAATTTATCACCTGAAAATCAGCAATCGCTTTTGGCCAGACACTTTGCCGGGCTACTTAAAGAGGAGACCCTGCACCTGGAACTTTCCGAAGCGGTTAAAAATAGCCAGTCCCAACCCCTGGGAGTCGAAATGGAAAACTGGCGAAGTGATTGGAAAACGCGTGGCAAATTGAGTTCATTCAAGGAATGCCTTTTCGGCGGGGATGCTAAAAATGGGAGGGCGATTTTTATGGAGCGCCAGGATGTGGGTTGTTTCCGTTGTCACAAGTATAAAGGTGAAGGAGGCGAGGTGGGGCCTGACCTGGGGGACATAGGCAAACGCGCGACTCGCGATTACATCCTCGAATCCATGGTCATGCCTAACGCAAAAGTCGCACCCGGCTTCGAAAATGTGACCGTGACGCTCAGGAATGGAACATCAGTAAATGGTGTGGTGAAGGCAGAGACTGACACCTCCGTTTCCATTTTTTCCGGGGAAGACGGCCTGGTAAAAGTGGACAAATCCAACATCACGCGACGAGATAAGGGGCTCTCCGCGATGCCCGAGGAGCTGGACACCCTTTTAAATAAAAAAGAAATCCGCGACCTGGTGGAATTTTTGGCGACCTCTAAATAAAACTTAATGGTCGAACTGCGCGTACTCGGTATCGAACCAGATTCCATTCAACTCGAATTGAAGTGAAGGCGGATCGCTTTGACAGTGGTAGAGGACAAAGTGGTTGCGCGGTTTAAGCAGCGCCAACATTTCCTCAAGCATTTCTGTTGAGAAGCAAAGCAGATGATAACGACCTGTTCGCAGGCCATGCTTCCGCATGCCGCGCAGGAGATCTTCACAATCCGTCACGGAGGTGCGCACTATCCAAATCTCGGCCTCCGGAACTTTGACTGCCAGCTTGTCGAGTTTGGTAATGCTGCATGGTCCAACTTCCACCCATAAACGCACTCGCAATTCATAATCGAGCTGGACGATGTCAGGGACAAACGTGATCGAATCATTATGGAGGTTGGTGCGTATCTGGAGTCGCTCACGATCGAGAATCACATAGCTCAGGACGATCAGCAGGATGTTGGTGAGAGGTTCGCCCTCCTGAGGCCCAATGATTAATTTGGGAGGCAGGGGTCGACGGTGTTCCTTGCTTTCGAAATGAAAATCAAACTTGGCGCTCATGCTTAAGGCTCCACGTAAACGGGTACGCCTACCGAAACATAACGCACAAGGAGTTCCGCATTCCAATTGGACAGGCGGAAACATCCATGAGATTCCGTCCGACCCACTTCCTCAGGTTTTGGCGTCCCGTGCATGCCATACCCGGGTTTGTCCAGGCCAATCCAGGCGCTTCCCACAGGGTTGTTGGGGCCGGGTGGTATCAGGAGTTTTGTCTTCATCTGCCGGGCTTCCTCGGATTCGGGGAAAACCTCCGGATCAAACGTATAATTCGGGTTTGGCGCCAGCACCATCACGTGCAATTCACCCACCGGCCTTTTTTCCACCTTCTGGGCAATGCTGCACGGAAAATGAACGAGAAGATTAGTGTTCTCATCAAAACCCTCTAATATTTTTTCCTGAAGCTTGATGTGGATGCTTTTGATCTTCGATTTCAACATCGGTTTCTCCACATTCGGAACGACCAACTCTGTTCCTGCAACGACGTTACTCCAGTCGATTCCAGAGTTTAATTTTTTTATCAACAAAGGATGCGACCAGGCCTTCTCAGATTCGAGTTCGAGGATGGTTTCATAATCGAGTCGTGATTGCTGTGATTTGGAGAGCCAATTCGTTCCGACGGGTTGAAGACGGTCCAAATCGTCCTGGGTCACGATTACCTTTTTGAAAATAGGCTGAACCACTTCGAGCACCGATTTAGTGGCCGAGTCCAGGCTGCCCGTGACCGGAAGATTCATGCTGGCCTGATAGGCTCGAAGTGCAGAACGGGTCTGAGAGCCCAGCGCACCGTCCAATGATCCGGGACTTATGCCGCGACGAGCAAGCGCGATCTGGGCCTCCAGCACAGTGACTAACGGACCGGTTTTGGAAGTTACTTTAGTAAAACCAGCGTTGGTATTGACCGTGGTTTTGAACAAATTGGTGGTGGCCACATTCCCATTGGTTAGTGGAGGAGGAACAACCACGATGACCCTTGGAGTGGGCAAATTGTTGGTGGGGGGAACCTCTAAATCAGAAGCAAGGGAATGAGCCATTCCTGTTTCGCTGTTGTTGGATGGCGAGGCTTCCTTCTGGCGGTCTTCGTTGTGGGACGATTTGAAAAAGATCCACGCTACAAGGGCCAGTCCCCCAATCCCGAGGA
>JAQGOY010000092.1 GCA_028293375.1 Verrucomicrobiales bacterium
GCATCGCCGGTGACCGCGAGGTCAACGAGAATGTTTTCCGAAACAGAATGATGAATCAGTGTTTCGAGTTCCTTGGCCTTGATTTCCAGATTTTGGGGCGCGTTGTGGCGGCCATAAATCACTGCAGGCACGCGACCGCTGGAACGAAGTTTTTTTACTCCTCCACGCCGTGCCGCAGTGCGTGGATATGCTGTCATTGATACTGATTTCATGTTAAATAATTCAGCAGCAACACGTTAGCTCGTGCGGCCGCCCTTAAATTCAAATAATGAAGTCACCGACGAATTACAATTAATTCGTTTAATGGCTTCGCCTAATAACCCCGCGACCGACAACGTAGTAATATTCACGCCTTCAATAGCAGGGCGTAGGACGGTATCAGTCGTAATAAGTTCGTCAATATTAGATTTGCGCAATCTTTCGATGCCCAAATCATTGAGAATGGCATGGGACACGCAGGCATAAATAGTCTTGGCACCTTCTTTTTTCAATAGGGCGGAGGCTGTCGTCAAGGTCCCTGCTGTCTCCGTCAGATCATCCACCATGAGGATATTGTTACCCTTGATCTCGCCGATGACGGTCATGGACTCTATCTCTGTGGCATTTTTCCGGCGTTTGGCGACGATAGCGAGGCCGGCTCCCAATACCTGAGAGTAGGCGTGCGCCATTTTCAACCCGCCGACATCCGGACTCACGACCACGAGGTCGCTCAGTTGCTTTTGCTTAATGTAATCATACATCACAGGGGCAGCGTAGAGATGATCCACAGGGATATCGAAAAAGCCCTGGATTTGCTGGGCGTGAAGGTCCATGGCCAAAACACGGTTGGCGCCGGCGGCGACGAGGAGGTTGGCGACGAGTTTGGCGGTAATGGGAACGCGAGGCTGATCTTTACGATCCTGGCGAGCGTAGCCGTAAAATGGAAGCACCGCAGTGATGCGAGAGGCGCTGGCGCGGCGGAGGGCATCCATGAGGATGAACATCTCCATCAAGTGATGGTTGGAAGGGGGGCTGGTGGACTGAATGAGAAAGACGTCTTCGCCGCGGACATTTTCTTCGATTTTAACGAAGGTTTCCCCATCTGGAAAAGAACTCACGGTGCACTTGCCGAGTTCAAGACCGATGGACGAACAAATGGACTTGGCCAAAGGTAAATTTGATGTGCCGGCGAAGATTTTCACGCTTGCTTAAATTCCAAACAATTCCCAAAAAAATAAAACCACCTGGCAGGTGGTCTCAAGACTTTACATGACTGTAACCATTTCAAATTCCGGCGCAAGCATAAGGTTGTGGGTTTTTGATGGGGTGTAGGTTAGATTTTTCATGGAGGACCGACAAGGACGCCATCGTGCATTTTCTTCGCGATGTCTGTTAAAATGACGTTCTTCGGCGCTGGCTTCGTATGCCGACCACCAGGAGGGGGACCTGCCCGTCCAGACAAAAGGCCCTACCAAGTGGGCGGAAAGCCTCGCCATCATCCGAAGCTTTAACTATTTAGACTGTAATTCGGAGGTTCGTCGATTCCAGATTGCGATCAGGCCTGCTGTGATGAGGGAAATGGGAACCAACAGAATGAAAGTAAAATGGAGGAAGAGATGGATTTCTCCGAGCATGCATGCAGTTCGCCAGCTTAACTCGTGGCTGGGGTTTGTTCCGCTCAGGAAGGTGGTGAACTCTTCGAGGCCTGCGATGCGCGAGCCGAAATAAAGGAGAGAGGCTATTACCGAAAAAATCAGGAATGCGCGAGGAGAGCCGAACTCCACTTTCCAGGGATATGTCAGAATATTCATAATATTATTCATGGTTTGCGAATCCTTTCCCACAGGGGTCCGAGCACTGAAGCGTAAAGGAGGGCGGCATCGCCAACCTGGTTGCTGGCGCAGTATTTCAGCTGGCCATTTTTTTCCACTGGAAAGGCGGCCATGTCGAGGCTGCTTAAAAGTTGCTGAAGAAACCCATCATCGTGAAAACTCGCGGCGGCGATGAGCGCCATGCCACTGGAACCTGCACTGGCACCCAGGAGTGGAACGATGGCCCCGGAATCCACATCCATGGATCCATGCCAGGAGGAGGGCCACTCCACACCGTAGCCAAAGCCCAGAACGGTGCGGCCCAATTCCTTTCGAGCGCGTTGATATTGATCGCGCGCAAAAGGCTCATCGACGATCTGGAGGCAGTGGGCAACCATCCAGATAGTTGATCCTTCCGGTCCGTCAATGGGCGTTCCATCTATTTTGTAACTTGAGATCAGAACTCCGGTTTGTTTGTCGAGCAGATGTTCCTTCGCCAAAGCAATCCAGCGATTGCACAATTCTGAATGGTCAGTGCCATCCAATCGATCAGCGACTTTGTAGGCCGCCAGAGCGACAGCGTGATCGAAAGTCCAACACTCGTCCGGGTAACTTTCCATGGCCATCAAGGGATTCAACTTCAGACGCTCCTCGATAAGTTTCAGACGTTCGGTCATGGGCAGAATATAAGCGGGTTCTTCCTTGAGCATGCGTCGGGCACCCATAATCAGCGCCACTTCACCATCCAGAAACAAACTCCGAGCCGGCATCACCTTAAAGGGGTTACCTTTGGCATAAGGCATGAGGAAGGTGTAGATCCCCTGCTCTTCCTCCACTTTGAGAGTTTCGCGAATAATCTTGTCGATGACTTGCAGATAATGTTCAGAGTGCTGAGGTTCACGGAGTCCCATGTCCACCAGAGACCAGACCAGAAAAGTGCGGCCCATGAAATCCCACTCGGCGTTGCTGGATCGCATCTTGTTAAGTTCCAACTGCAGACGGGCCGGATCGGTCCAGAGGTGGAGTTGATGTGCGGCCAATTGCCGGGCTTTGGATGAAATCCCGCTTTCCTGATGGAAGTCGGAGACCGGTTTACTAAAACAAAAATGAACGCATGGAAGCCAGATGGCCGCAGCCAAGGTAAACGCGAATGCGGCCACGACTCCGCGCCGCGCCAGTTGTTTTAGGTTAAAATTCATAAATTCACCTCTTTCCTTGAAGCTTGAGGTTTCAGTTTGTTCACACCTGGAAAGATTTCTGGAGTCACACGATCCAACAACCGTGTTTGAGTGGTGGGTTCAGAGGGTTCCCTGTTCCATGAACCTTTGACAAATTGGCCGACAGTTGGACCATTGCTGGTGCGACGATCATGGAAGAGCCATTGCCAAACCTCAAAGAGCCAGACGCGTTTGCCAATATTTGAATACCAGCGCATTCCGGCGCGAAAACGTTGTTCAGGATGCGCAAGCAGCCGCAAAAGAGACTTGGGACGAAGCTGGCAGATGGCTTCAATGGTTTTTACCCACAACACAACGCGCCAGTTGGGAACGTGTGTGCTTTCCAGGACCTGATGTTTATAGTCCCAACGACCGAGGTCCGTTTGGATGACGCGATGTTTTGCTTCCTGCAGCGCGAAAGGAGTCCAACTGTGGGGTGTGGCGTAAAGGGCCTGGATCTGGTCGGGATCATAGGAGAGCAACTGACGCAGAGTGCGCCAGTAGTCGCTGTCTTTTTCCTGCGCGAAACCAGCGACCCAGGCCGCCATGGAAATAATGCCATGCTGCCTCATAAGACGTATGGCCTCGCGATCAATCGCCTTCGTACTGCCTTTGTGAATCGCTTGCAGCGTCTTGTCGTCGGTGCTTTCCAGACCGAGAAGGAAGCGAGCAATTCCTGCACGTTTGTACAAGTGAAGAATATCAGCATCACGGACGATATCTCCCGCGCGAGTCGTGCCAATGAGAATCAGTGGAACGTTCTCCACGATGAGAGCCTCCAGAAATGCCTGCCATGAGGGACGGTCGGCCGATGGGTTTTCGTCGGCAAGATTGATAAGTTCCACGCCCTGTTCGCGGTGCAGGCGCGCCAGTTCGGCGGCGAACTTGACGGGATCGCGATGCCGCCAGGCGCGCCAGAAACCATGTTGCCCGCAATAATGACAGCGATGCGGGCAACCTCGGGAGAATTGTACGACGACGGCGCGACGTTTGCCGTAGTAGGTGTACCGCTTGTGATCGATCAATTCCCATCCGACACGCAGGGCATCAAGATTGGGGATGACCCGGGAAGGTCGTGTGGCGATAACGGGGTAGTGGCCAACCGGAAACGTTTCCGAGAATCGGCGACGGCCAGGTTCGGCGCCATCGCGATATACAATTCCTGTCACATCTTTCAACGGTTCTTCCAGTTCCAAAGCCGTGATCAAATGAACAATGGTTTCCTCCCCTTCCCCTCGGACAATGAAGTCGACCTCGGGCTCCTGCTTCATGATCTCGGCCGAGTGATAGGTGGGGAAAACACCACCGTAAATGATCCAAACCTCTGGATTCCATTGCCTGACCGCTCGCATGATTCGGCTGGCGGATGGATGCCCTGAAGTGGAGCCCGAATGGCCAATGAGCAATGCATCGGGTTGGTAATCGATCACGCACGCAAGAATTTGCCTCACCGTCATGGGCCCAAACTCGGCGTTGACAAGGTGGACGGAATGTCCGGCATCGATCAATGGCCCGCCAAGAGACAACAGACCGAGAGGCGGCAGATGTTCACGGGGGATGCGACTGCCGATGGATGGGTGAGGAGGGTTGACGAGCAGAATTCGCATAAAATGTTTTCCCCTGGTTAATTTCCCTCCAGGCCTCAATGTCGATTCAAAACGGCGAGCTTCGGCGCTGGCTTCGTTTCCCAACCACCAGGAGGGCGGCATACCATTCCTAGTGATCGGAAAGCTTCGCCATCATCCGAATCTTGCCATTTTAGTTGGTATCGCGGGTTGGTCCACATCGCTGGATTTCAGTGTTCGGAAGGGTGAACGATGGCCTCCACCCCTCGCTGATACTTGAGTTTTTGTTGTCATGGCCCTCCCGGAAATGAATCGTTTATTTTGACCGAAAAATATCTGCGCACGACTAATTGCATCCGACGCGTTTCATGGTTTCAATTCCGGTTTTGCGAATGGAGCCAATCCACTTTGCGTTACAAAGTATATGACGATACGAAACTGAATTCGTTCAAAAGAATAAGAAAAATCGCGAAGTGGTTCACCAAGGTGACGTGAATCTACGGAAAGACCGTCGATAATATTCTCTAGAACAATCTACGAAGGACCAAATCTTGAGTTAAATCTTGTCGAAAGCGAAAACATTACACAGTGGAAAGGATGTTTTGTCATTGCCACTGATTTGAGGGTTCCCATTCACTGGCCGCCTGGTTCAGTTTTAGCATAAGTAAGCATGGGAAACTATTACGTGTCGTATCCGAAACAAGCGACATGCTGCCGATAACGAGGCCAGCAAAATTCAGGATAGCCGGGCATAATTGGCGGAACCCTGGGCTGGCACAAATAAGAACTTGGCGTTTTAATCTATGCAGTCGTGAAGAACCGAACGAAGTGACTGGCTTAGTTCGAGAGCCAACATTCGCGTTTCTTGGTCTCCTTCCTTTTGCAATTTAACTAACAGACGATTAACAAGAAGTAAGTCAGAACTTTTCCGCCTCATTGCCAACCGTTGCAGATGCCCGGTGAAAGCGCCAAAAGCGATATAAATAAATTGGTCTTCGTCTCGTCTTTGAAGCTCACCCCAAACGTTATGAAACGAAGGACAAAAAGTAAGCAAAAGCGGGATTATTTGAGATTTTGTGACCATTCAAGTTTTTACCGCATGGAGATCCAACGATTGATTCACTATGATCATTCAAATTCCAGGGAGCAACCAAACCCAAGATATCCAGTCTCGGTTGATCTGTTTCGACCTAATTTCAGAATCGAATTCGTCATCCGCGTCTCAGGACTTCAAGCCAATTATTCAAGTGGTTTCTTGATTGCCTGATCTGAGTACGTGAGGCATGTGTCCATATCACTGCGCGTTGTCATCTCCATCAAAGAGTTCGACTTCATGTATGAAACTGGCGTGGAATGTATTCAAACAATGAAGAAAAAATAATTACGTCCTTCGTCCTCGAAAAGCGGAAGGATGTATTGAGAGTGTATATCAAACATTGAACATTCAAAAGAAAGCTCGGCATCCAGGCCATCTCTTTATCTGAAACCCAATTGGGAGAAAGAGTTGTCAATTTTTCAACTTCGCAATGACGCGCTCGGCGAGTTCGGCGGCGGCATTTTGCAGCGCTGTTTTGGCGGCAGTGGGTTCGGTGATGTCTACTGCCACGCTGGTTTGGCGGTCAACTGCGGCGATGTCGCCGTTACTTTTGTGGACTTTTATTTCTATGCGGGCTTTGCAGGAGATGAGGTTTCCTTTTCTCAGGGCGAAAGCGCTGAAGGCTTCGCCGGTGATTTCAAAGTCGGCTTTTTCAGCCGATTTTTCGTCGACCAGTTTAAATCCACATTCCTTGAGGATGAGTCCGAATTCCGTTTCGGCTGCGGGATCTGTGATCTGCGGGCCGTGATGGACTTCGGGAATTTTCACGGACACAGAAGGAAGGTTATCGGCTTTCAATGTCTTTTTGATTCGCTCGATTCTTTCGGGGCGTGTTTCGATTTTTGCTACGAGCGTTTCGCCTTTTTGTCCAATGGTTGCGGCTATTTTCTTTGCCAATTCACCCGACAAGTCACTGACCGATGAAGATCCAGCACCTTTGACCATTTCGCCATAAACGCGACTGGTTTCGGTGCCAATGACCTTCGCGACGATGAATGTCTCTTTGTTCACTTTAAAAACCCGACCTGTCACGAGCACTTTTGCGCCAGTAAGATGCCCCACTTTAGCCGCCGTCTCGGGTGAGACTGTGCCGGATAATCCAAGTTCCTGTTCTCCCATTAATTTTTCCAATTCAGCACGCTTGACCATGATCAGGTTTGGATCCGCTGAAAGCAGCGCATTCAGCAAAGTGGACACTTTCGGGCCGAGGTCACGCATCCCCTCCTCCTTCGACTCGAAATCGAGAATGGCGGTGGGCAGGATTTGCGGTTCGGCATGCACCGCGATGGGCACGAAGATCGCCATGATCGCGAAAATAAATTTGAAAGATTTGTTCATAATTTTAGCTTAGAGCCTGAGCCATTCCTGCGTATTTACCATCCAGGAAAGGAAAATTCAGGCGGTCACAACCATCCAGTCAACATTTTCAGCCATTCAAATTGTTGTTTTGCACATCTCATTTTGATTCGTGTCTAATAGAAAAACGATGGTGGTTAATGTTTTACGCTGATAACGCCGCACCAACGACTCGAACGCCCCAGGGTCGCCCTCCAACGTCAGCTTTATCCACTCGGGTTCGTCGTCCGTCACGGTCTCTTTCTTACTAATTAAGACAACTGGCAAAAGGGAATCCTTTGAAATATTTTTAATTTATTTCAACCAGGATGAAAACACCCAAGCTTCTTATCATTTTTCCAGGGAGGCACAAACGACCTCGGCTTCGCTCCTGGCGACGATGCGGCGGTTGGCGAAGGCGGGTGGGGCGTAGACGTATTTGTTGTCGGAAAATGGCCAGGTAGGATCAATCAAATGACTTCGGCTTATTTCGCGGTATCCTGTGGGGCTGAGCTCGGCGTGGATCAGGTTCCCTTCGTCGGTGAACAGGAAGTAGCCATTGCCCTGGGGGGTAATGTTGATGGAACCGCCATTTTTTGGCTTGGTAATGCTATTGGTGGCCCACAATTGCCTGCCCGTGGAAGCCTCCAGACAGACGAGCTCTCCATAGCCTTTGGTGCTATAAATGTATTCCCCTGCAAGGAGCGGAGTGGAAGCGTTGTTCAAAATTCGTTTGGTAGGGACACGAATTTCAGGCCAGAGGAATTTGACGGTGGGAGGGTCCCCGGCCAGCTCCATCATTAAACCGCTGACGAGCAATCGGTTTTCGGCAAACACCGGAGCTGCCGCCGAATCATTATTGCTGGTGTTCATGAGTTCCCGCCAATAAACATGACCGGTGGTCGGGTCCATGGAGACGAGTGAATTGTCGGTCCAAACTATCAACTGCCGCCGACCACCGGAGGTGATCACGATGGGTGAGCTGTTGGAGGCGTGATCATCGAGCGCCTTCCAAACTTCCTTTCCCGTCTCTTTATCCAAAGCCCTGATGGTGGCTCCGGGTTTGGCCCCGGTAAACACAATCAGGAGCGAGCCCTCGATCAATGGAGAAGGCCGGCAGCCCATCTCTTCGATGGTGTACTCCTTCCAAAGATTTTTTTCCCAAATGACCTTTCCATTTTTCACGTTGAGGCAGTGGAGATAACCGTTGGCTCCCACGGTGTATATTCGTCCCTGATCAACGATGGGGGTAGCAGTGGGTCCGGCTCCGCGTTCCGGCACAAAAGTCCATTCCGAGTAATGTTCTTCGTAGCTGTAAAGCCAAAGTTCTTTGCCGGTCTTTTCGTCGTAACAATGGAGACGCTCACGGGAGGTGGGCTGGGTTAATTCGACGTCCAAAACAAAAGCCCTGCCCTGGGCCACGACCGGGCTGGAAAAACCACCACCCACCGGATGCCGCCAGAGAATTTTCAGGCCTTTCGGAGGAAAAGCTTGAAGGATTCCTGTCTCGTCCCAGCGTCCATCGCGATGAGGTCCGCGAAACTGGGGCCAGTCTGCGGCCATGGCAGACGGGATGACTATGGCAATGCAGAAAAGGGCGCTGAGATAGAGACTGACAAATTGGGCGGTGGTCTTTTTGGGTTTTTCCGCAGCGAAGTTGCCATCCATAGAGAAAAGTTGGTCCTTCATGTGGAAAATGCAAGAGAATCCCGGAAAGTCTCCTGCCCCAATCCATTAATTATATTCAAATGTAAAGTTCGCCTGGTTTTGACCCTGATGGGGGCGGCATGTTTCGGCTCCAGGATCCATCTAGAAAACTGTGCAATTCCCGGATCAAGGTATCCATGCCTTCGCCAGACCCCGACCACCAGGAGCGCTGATCCTCACGGGTAGAGAGGGAGGTAGCCATTTTGAAAGAGTGGTCCCTTTCTTCTTGCAACATGCCAACCAACTCGTTCCAGGCAACCTTATCCATCGCTGCAAAGATGGAAGCTCGACGCGCGATGTGTTTCAACCTTTCAATTGCGCTGTCGTCATTATGCATCATGTTGTTACCCGGTTGAGTTTAGTGAATGTGGAGTAGTCTCTTTATTTGGGGGCTGGCTTTGAGGCCAGCCGGCAACTATCGGCCACGGTGGCCAGGTCCATAAGAAATTGTTCGCGCTTTTCTTCGGGGAGGACAGAAAGGACTTCGGTTTGCAAATCAATGGCTAATCTTCTCACTTCTTCAAATTTAATTTTCCCCTCATCTTTCAGGAGAATTCGATAGGCGCGTTTATCCTTTTCGTGGGTTTTTCGTTCCAGCCACCCGTTTTGGCTCATGCGCTCGAGGAGGGAGGCAATGGTGTTAGGATCGCTGGACATGGCGATGGCCAAGTGGCTTTGAGCCATGCCTTTGGCATCGGATTCCATGAGAGTGCGCATGACGGTGAATTGATCCGGGGTGACGCCGGTGTGAGCGATCCTGCGGCGGAAGGCCTGGTTCAGGCCGTACCAGGCGCGGCGCATGAGGACAGGAAGACGACGGCGGCCGGGAGAATCGACGGGGAGAGAGGGGAGGTTTTTTTGAGACATTCCGGGCATATCCGTGGAATTGATACGTGTAAGTATTATTTTGATTGCAAGGCCTTGCCAGATGTAGAATAGTGCGCCAACACTTGGAAGAGAAATCGGAATCACTTCAAGCCTTACCTTGCTGATTTAGCATTAGGAGCTTGTTGAACACTGTTATGATCATGAAATTTAAATTCTCCCTTACAGTTGTATTATCCGGGTTAGTTGCTTCCGCCCTGCTTCCCCTTCCGTCATCAGCAGCGCCGCAAGCGGGAACTTTCTCATGGCGCGGGCCATTTCAAAATGGCACCTCCACCGAAAAAGGGTTGCCGGACGCAATCAACGCCAAAGAAGCGCTGTGGAGTATCGATTTTCCTGGAGCATCCACGCCAGTCATTGCCAACGGCAAAGTTTACGTGATGGGTTATGAGGGTGAAGGGCCTGAGCTCAAGGAAGGAGTCGCCTGCTTCGACGCTGAAACCGGAAAACGACTCTGGTCGAAGATGTATAATGATTTTCTGAGCGACACCATCTATCTTCGCTACGCCACTTCCAGCCCCACCATCGATCCCGAAACCGGCAATGTTTATATCCAATGCACTCAGGGAATATTCGCCTGCCTAAGCAGCGACGGTAAATTAATCTGGGAACATTCCATGATGGAATCGTTCGGACGCCTGACCTTTCCCAACGGACGCACGGCATCCCCTGTGGTGGACAAGGACCTGGTGATCACGCGTGGAATTACAGCGAATTGGGGCGCACAGGGTCCTGCTGGCGATCGCTTTTACGCTTTCGATAAAAAGACCGGCGAACTTGCCTGGTCCTCCACACCGGCTGATCGTCCCAAAGACAATTCCTACTCTCATCCGATCCTGGGCTGGCTGGATGGCAAACGTGTCTTTTACTCGGCGACAGGAGATGGGAGCGTGGTCTGCGTCAATGCGCGCACGGGAGATCCGATCTGGAGAGTACCGTTATTCAAATCAGGGATTAACGCGACCCTGCTGGTGCACAACAATGACAAGGTTATTGCGATTTACGGAACGCCCTATGAACCGGGGCAAATGGTGGCGCTGAAGATTTCCCACGAACAACCGACCAATGCAGCGGCGGCGCCGTTGGTCCTGGAACGAAGCAAAACGGAATTGTGGGCCAACGACCTGCGGACCTCGACCAGTTCCCCTATTTTGGTTGGTGATAGAATTTATGTAGTAAGCGAAGTGGGCGACCTGAATGCGATCGACGTCAATACCGGCAAGTTGCTTTGGAAAATCAAGATTGGCATCGAACAAAGAAATTCATGCCCGCTCTACGCGGATGGCAAAATTTACGTCCCGATGCTCAACGATTCTGGGAGCGGGGAAAAAGTCGCCGCCGATGAATCGGGCCCAGGAAGAGGCGCATTCTTTGTGATAAAACCGTCGGACACTGAAGGAAAAGTGCTTTCGCACACGACGCTCGAAGGGCGATGCTTTGGAACGCCTGCGGCTTACAACGGAAAGATCTATCAGCAGACCACTCGCAAGCTTTATTGCTTTGGAAAAGCGGGGAACAATAATGCAGTGAAAGTGGAAATGGACGAAAAATGGCCCGCGCCAGGCAAGGCTTCCCAACTCCTGATAATACCTTCCGAAGTGCTCCTTCATCCCGGACAGGAAGCTTCATTCAGAGTTCGCGCACTGGACAAGAATGGACTTAGCGTCGAAGACATTAAAGACAGCATGGCAATCAAATGGGCTTCTTTTATTCCTCCAACGGCAAAAGTAAAAGCTACGATGAAAGGTTCCTTCACCGCAGACGGCAAATTGGTGGCAGCGCCGGAGTCGGTGCCATCAGCTGGGGCTTTTGAAGCCACTGTGGGCGATCTGAAAGGGTATTTCCGGGGGCGCGTGCTTCCCGGGCTTCCGATCAAACAGGATTTCGAATCATTCAAACTTACCGAGACGAACGAGGTTGAAAACGCAATGTTTGCGTATCCACCGCTGCCATGGATTGGCGCGCGGTTTAAATTCGAAGTGAGACAAACCAATGGAAACATGTCGCTCACTAAAACAATCGACAACAAGTTCTTCCAGCGGGCAACGGTCTTCATGGGAGATCCGAATTTGAAGAACTACACTATAGAAGCGGACGTGATGAGCGAAGGAAACCGACGAAAGATGTCGGACGTGGGAGTGATCAACCAGCGCTACATGATAGTGCTGAAAGGGAATGAGCAAACGCTGGAGATTAATTCCAACCAGGAACTGTTAAAAATCATGGTCCCGTTCAAGTGGACGCCAAATGTCTGGTATCATTTGAAAACGAAGCTTGTGTCCAATCCTGACGGCTCGGGTGAAGTGCAAGCCAAGGTTTGGAAGAGAGAAGAGAAAGAACCAGAAGAGTGGACCTCGAAGGTGGCAGTCAAGACGCTTCATCCCAATGGCTGCCCTGGCCTATTTGGATTTTCACCCCAGGACATGCGAGTGTTTATCGACAACGTGGCAGTTACAGCGAATTAATCTCTATGAAATCCTTTAATACTTCGTTTTTCCGATACTTATCCATCAGCCTGATGGCGGTTGGCCTGACAGCGCCCAAAGTCCTGGCACAAGACTGGCCACGCTGGGGGGGCAACGATCCTGGCCGCAACATGTATTCACCGGCCAAAGGGCTTCCTGCGGACTTCGATCCCGGCAAGCCGAAGACGGGGACTGACGAAATCGATCTCAAAACCACTAAAAATGTCAAATGGGTAGCCAAGCTGGGCTCGCAGAGTTACGGCAATCCCGTGGTGGCCGGAGGCAAAGTTTATGTGGGGACGAACAATGAGTTTCCTCGTGACCCCAAGCAACAGGGTGATCGGAGTATCCTGCTCTGCCTAAACGAAAAAACGGGTGAATTGGAATGGCAGCTTGTCGTTCCCAAGTTGATCCAGGGAAAAGTGAATGACTGGGAAAGCCTTGGGCTCCTTTCTTCTCCAGTGGTGGAAGGAAACCGCGTTTATCTAGTCACCAGCCGTTGTGAAGTAATCTGCCTGACGACCGATGGACTGGCCAAAGGCAATGTGGGGCCCTTCAAAGATGAAGGCCAATACATCGTTGGACCGGGCAAACCAAAAGTGGAACCTGGACCTAAAGACGCGGATATCGTGTGGAAATATGACATGATCGAAGAGCTTGGAGTGTTCCCGCACAATGCAAGCAACTGCTCGGTCCTGATTGTTGGCGATCTGATTTATGTTTGCACCTCCAATGGGCAGGACTGGACGCACGTCAATATTCCATCCCCGAATTCCCCCAGTTTCATCGCCATCAACAAAAAAACCGGTGAACTTGCAGGTGAAGACGATGCAAAAATCGGCGCTCACATTTTCCATGGGCAATGGAGCTCGCCGAGCAGCGCAAAAGTTGGTGACAAACAGCTGGTCTTTTTCGGCGGCGGAGACGGATTCTGTTATGCTTTCGATGCCATTCCCGTTAAGGAGGGTGATGGGAATTACTTGAAGAAAATCTGGTGGTACGACGCGAACCCTCCAGAGTATAAGGTCAAAGACGGGAAGCCGATCAAGTATCCTGCCGCTGAAGGACCAAGCGAAATTAATGCCACGCCGGTTTTCTACAAAAACAGAGTGTATGTGGCGACAGGGCAGGATCCTGAGCATGGCGAAGGGGTAGGCCACCTGGTTTGCCTGGATGCGACCAAAACCGGAGATATAACGAAGACTGGCTTGATCTGGGAGTTCAAAGGAATTCACCGAAGCATTTCAACGGCGTCCATCGATCCAACAACCGGATTGTTGTTTATTGGTGATTTCTCGGGCTTCGTTCATTGCCTGGACGCGGAAACAGGAAAACTTTACTGGACCCATGACATGAAAGCGCACATGTGGGGCTCAACCCTTGTGGCTGACGGAAAAGTGTATGTGGGAGATGAAGACGGGGATTTCGTGGTGCTTGCAGCGACGAAAGAAAAGAAAATCCTGAGCGAAAAGAATTTCGGCTCGCCGATCTACTCCACTCCGATCGTAGCCAACGGCAATATCATCGTAGCCTCCCAGAATCATCTCTACATGATGGGGGACTCCTCCAAAACTCCGATCAACAACGACGCTCCCGCGAAGGTGAACGTCGACATCAACAAGAAATAACATGGGGAAAAAACTATTTGTATTCGTGTTGGTGCTTGGAGTCTACCTTCTGCACCAGGATTTTTGGAATTGGAAAAAACCAGACCTGGTGTTTGGCATTTTACCGATAGGGCTGGCCTACCATGCGGGGTATTCCTTCCTTGCGGCGATAACCATGGCCATTCTCGTCAAAGTCGCCTGGCCAAAACATCTTGAAGATGTTCAACCGGACGAATCCATCCAGGGCAAAACCATTGACCGAGGCCACTAAATGATACCGGTCATCGTTCTTGGGATTTACCTGGTTGTTGTCGCCTACATCGGCAGCGTGGCCTTTCGCCGTGGAAAGGAAAACACGGAGGATTTCTTCCTGGCAGGGAGATCCATAGGGCCGATGGTTTTTTTCCTGTCGATCTTCGCCACCAACATGACGGCATTTGCCATCATTGGCAGTTCGGGGCAATCGTATCGCCAGGGAATTGGCATCTATGGATTGATGGCGTCGTCCTCGGGGCTGGTAATACCATTGAGCATTTTCTTCATCGGGACGCGGCTTTGGGCGCTTGGCAAAAAGTTTGGCCATATGACGCAGGTGGCGTTTTTCCGGGACCGCTGGGAATGCGACAGTATCGGAACCGTCATCTTCACGCTGAGTGCGGTGATGCTTGTTCCCTACATGATCATCAGCATCATGGGCGGCGGCATTGTGCTGCAGGATATATCGGCCACGAAAGGATCTGCCCCGTTGATTCCCTACCAATTGGGATGCGCGATTGTTGCGGTGGTGGTGACTGTGAATGTTTTCTTCGGCGGAATGCGCGGGACTGTCTGGGTCAATATTTTCCAGACCATATTATTCCTTTGTTTTGGTTTTGTTGCGGTGGCGGTAATCAGCCACGCAGTCGAAGGCGGACTTTCTGAATACATGACCAAGCTCGCAGGAAACGTGAAGACGGCTTCCCTGTTAACGCGAGAAAAAATGCCGGAACGCTTTTTCTGGAGTTACACCCTGATCCCACTTTCATCCATCATGTTCCCCCACATGGCGATCATGTGTTTCTCTGCGGAGAAAGTGACAGCCTTCAAGAGAACAGTGATTATTTATCCCATCGCGATCATGTTGATCTGGCTTCCTTGTGTTTTCCTTGGGGTGATTGGGGCTCAACTGATACCAGGACTTAAAGACCCAGACGGCATTCTTTTGCAGTTGCTGGCGAAGTTCGCGCCCGCCTGGCTGGCTGGACTTCTTGGAGCAGGAATTATTTCGGCGGTGATGGGATCCGATGCGCACCAGGTGCTGGCCCTGAGCACGATGTTCACCAAAGACATTTTCACCCACTACGGCGGACGGGAAAAATATGGTGAAAAAGGCGCGGTATTCTTTGCTCGCGCTTTTATCGTGGTAGTGACGGCAGTGGCGTATTTTATCGCGCTTTATCTGAAGGAGAAACAAGGCATTTTCGAGATTGCAGTTCGCTTTGCATTCTCGGGCTTCGCGGCCATGGCTCCAGTCATGATTGCGGCGTTGTTTTGGAAACGGAGCACCAAGTATGGTGCGCTCGCCTCAACCCTGTTCGTGGCAGGATGTCTTGTATTTTTTGCCATTTTGCAAAACCAACACAAACCGAACGAAGTCATTTGGACAGTTGGCGAAGGGGCGAACGCGATCAAGATGTTTGCCCTGGCGCCGAACGGCGATTTGCGTTTCTGGAACGGATTCATGACAGTGGTTCCGATGGTGATCGGATCGACAATCTGCATGGTGCTCTTCTCCTTGATTACGCGGCCTCCTTCGGCAAAAACGATCGAAAAATATTTCTGGAAGAATTTAAAAACCAGCTAAATCCCACCATTATCAATGAACGTAGAAGCATCCGCCATCAAGGCAGCGCAAGACAATCTTGACGCACATACCCGTGAAATCGTCCAGTGGCATTTCTCTCCTGAAACCGGATCCCCGTTTTGGCTGGATTGGGCGAAAAAGGCAAGCTGGGATCCGGCCAAAGAAGTAAATACTTTTAACGATATTCTGAGATTTCCTCATTTCCAGGATGAGTGGCTCCGCGATTTGCCGAATGAAATCTGGGCTCCGAAGGCATTTAAAGGGAGGCCTTTCAATATTTTCGAAACTGGCGGGACGACGGGAATGCCGAAGCAGCGAATCGGCTGGGACGACTACAAGGTCGATTACAGCGAATTCTCCGACAAACTGAAGGACGAGGAGTTTCCCCGCAACAGTTACTGGTTGATGATGGGTCCGACAGGGCCGCGACGACTTCGACTGGCGATTGAGCATCTGGCGAATGTCCGCGGTTGTTCCTGTTATTTCATCGACCTCGATCCGCGCTGGGTAAAAAAATTGATCAGCGGAAAGCAATTTGAGCAGGCGAAAGCTTATATGGATCACGTGGTGGACCAGTCCGTGACGATCCTGAAGAACCGCAAAGTGAGCGCGCTCTTTACCACACCGAAGCTGCTGGAAGCGCTGGGAGAGAAAATCAATTTGTGGGATGCAGGGATTCGCGGGGTGTTTTGCGGAGGCACCACGATGCTGCCGCAGTATGTGCGCTTCCTGATCGAGGAAGTTTTGGAAAATCGGATTGGTTTTCAGCCGACGTACGGCAACACGCTGATGGGTCTGGCTGCAAGCGTTCCACTGACTCCAGAAGATAAGTTTTCCATTTCGTATTATCCTCCCCAACCGCGCGCGGTGCTCCGTGTGGTGGATCCAAACAACACCAGCGTTCTCAAAAACTATGACGAATGGGGCCGGGTGGAATTGACGACCCTGACCCGGGAGTTTTTCATGCCCCGCTTTCTGGAGCGTGATGAAGCCATTCGCAAAGCGCCACGCAATCAGTATGCGTGGGATGGAGTTGCCGAAGTGCGGCCATTTGGAGCGATGGAGAAGAATATTGTCGAAGGAGTTTACTAATGACGTTGCCGCATATTCCAGCGCTACGCCGGGGTCGAGCCTATGAGAGCCTGGACAAAGCCCAGCTACTCGATCACAAAACGGGCAAAGTCTTGACGGAGATCAGCCAGGTGAATGCGGGAATCATTCGCAAAGACCTGGCCCGCGTCTCTGAATCGAGGGCGGCGCTGAAGAAATTCACCACGGAGCAGTTGATCGAAATCGCAGCCAAAGCCGGGGAGTTTTTCCTCAATGGTTCCCTGCCGCTCGGTGACAAAGGCCACATGCAGTCCGCACAGGAATATGTGGAGACCCTTTCGTCCACCAGCGGTTTGCCGCACATCATGGTTCGCAGGAACATGTCGAAAATCCATCATGCACTGACCAACATGCGAACGGTGCTGAATGGGTTGACGCGCGGTTTGGATCTCGAAATCCTGGACAAAGGTTTTGGAAAGCAATTCGGCACGCCTATTTCCTATTATCCGACAACCCAGGCCCTGGGACTGGTGATGCCCAGCAATTCGCCGGCGGTGAATTCACTCTGGCTGGCCGCCATTGTGCTCAAGACGCCGGTTATCATCAAACCCGGGAAAGAAGAGCCCTGGACGCCTTACCGATTGATCCAGGCATTTATCGCAGCAGGCTGTCCTGCCGAGGCTTTTGGGTTTTATCCCACCGATCACGAAGGAGCAGGTGAAATTCTTAAATCATGCGGTCGAGCCCTGATTTTTGGTGACAAAGCAACGACCGATCGTTATGCCAACAATCCCGCCATCCAGGTGCATGGACCGGGATACAGCAAGGTCTTGATTGGCGACGACCAGATTGATCGCTGGCCCGAATATATCGATATGATAGCGGGATCCATTGCGGATAACGGGGGACGCAGTTGCATCAACGCCTCGGCGGTGGTGGTGCCCAAATTTGGGCGTGAAATCGCGGAAGCCCTGGGAAAGAAGCTGGGACCGGTTGCGCCATTGGCGGCTACAGACGAAAACGCGAGACTTTCGGGATTTGCCAACGTGAAAATGGCGGAATACATCGACAACGCCATCGAGCAGGATCTGAAGACCAGCGGCGCCACCGATGTCACAGCGGCACATCGTGGGGGATCCCGCAAAGTGGAATATGAAGGAGGTGTTTACCTGAGGCCGACAGTGATCCATTGCGACACGTTCGCGCATCCCCTGGCCAACCGGGAGTTCCTTTGTCCTTACGCCAGCGTGGTGGAAGTGCCCCAGAACCAGATGCTGGATAAAATCGGTCCGTCACTGGTGGTGACCGCAATCACCAAAGATCCGAAATTTACCGACGCATTACTTGATTCGCCATTGATCGAACGTTTAAATATCGGCCCCATCTCGACAATGAAAATTTCATGGGATCAGCCTCACGAAGGAAATATGTTCGAGTTCCTGTATAAGAGGCGCTCCATTGAAAGATCTGATTTTTGAGTAATCCTCCACAGTCACAACTTCATCCTTTGCACGCATGACTTCTGAAGGGCTGAAACAAAACCTGGCGGGTTTCGATTACACTCCTCGACCACGGATAGTATTCGGGGTAGATTCGGTGGAACGGTTGCCGGAGATCATCGCGGACGTCAAAGGGGCACGGGTCTTGATCGTGACCGATGCAGGGATCATCAAGGCAGGGCATTTGGAACGCGTGACAGCGCTTCTTTCCAAGGAAAAAATACTCTATTTTGTCTACGACAAAGTGAAGGAAAATCCGACCACGCTGGATGTCCAATCCTGCCTGGAAATGGCGAAAGCCAACAACATTGACTGTTTGATAGGCCTGGGCGGGGGTTCCAGCATGGATACGGCAAAAGGTTGTAATTTTCTTTATACCAACGGTGGGGAGATGAAAGATTATTGGGGGGTAGGAAAAGCAAATAAAGAAATGCTGCCACTGGTGGCAATACCGACCACTTCCGGAACGGGCAGCGAATGCCAGTCCTTTGCGCTGATAGCAGATGAAAAGACCCATGTTAAAATGGCATGCGGCGACCCCAAAGCCATGGCCCGGGTGGCATTGTTGGATCCATCCCTAACCCTATCACAACCATTCAAGGTGACGGCTTGCACGGGGATCGATGCAATCGTGCATGCGGTGGAAACCGCGGTGACCCGAAAGCGAAATCGACTTTCGCTGATGTATTCGCATGAATCGTTCAAGCTTTGTGTGCAAAACCTTCCCAAGGCCCTGTTAACCCCCGGGGATATCGAAGCGCGAAGCGCGATGCTTTTGGGTGCGGCTTTTGCTGGAACTGCGATTGAAAACAGCATGCTGGGCGCGGTGCACGCCGCTGCGAATCCTTTGACTGCGAACTTCGGGATTGTGCACGGCCATGCGGTTGGGATCATGCTTCCTCACGTGGTACGCTTTAATGCAGGGGACAACCAGGCATTGTTGGAATATGGAGAACTGGCTTCTGCGCCGGAAGTGGCGTGTGTGAGCGAGGGGCTGGATGTGGCGGTGGAAAAACTGATTGCGAGATTAGAATCTCTCTTAAACCTGGCTCAAGTGCCGCGGTCACTGGAAGAAGCAGGTGTCAGCGAAGTTTCGATCAAGAAACTGGCCAGCGAAGCAGCTTCACAGTGGACCTGCCATTTCAACCCGCGCCCGGTTACCGCAGGAGATTTCGAGAAACTTTATTCTTCCGCTTTTGAAAAAAGAGGCGAAGGAGATTCCGCCGTTATTTAAGTTTGCGCATGGCGTCGAGGGCAGCTTTTTCCTGCTCAGGCGTCATACCAGGAGGCAATTTTGCGTTTCCTTTCGGTTCGGCAATAGTCAAGCGGTAAGGTGGGGAGAGCTTGCTGTTTTTCCTGGGCGCAGGAATGGCGTTGTAACTGTAGTCAAACTTAAAGCGGTAGTGAACAAATGTCTTGTCAGCCGGGATGGGAATCACGGTTTCCCAGCGGTTATGAACCAGCGGGGTCGCTTTCATAGGGAAAGTTTGCATGCCGACAACGACGCTAGGGGTGAGTGATTCGGGCCGGATGCTCTGTTCGCGGCTGTCCCAGGCTACCTCGACAGGGTAAAGACCCGATGCGGTTCGTGGTTGCCTGGTGGAGGTCAAATTGGTGATAGAGCTGCAACCGGTTGCAAGCAAGGATGATAAAGCAATCGCAAGCCACAATGTCTTCATTCGCATAGTGTGAGGGATACAGAATGGAAGCGATATTGTAAAGCCGATTTGCCCCTGGCAGACCGCGTGAGTCTCTCATTTCCTAAGTTTCCGTTTGACCCACTCGGCATTTCGCTAGTACTTTCCCCCCTCAACCTTTTTGGTTAGTAAATATGTCAGTAACCATTCGTCGTCATCAAAACTGGATTTGGTACATTTTGATCTTTGTGATCATTATCGCCTTCGTTGTGTTTTTTAACCCGGCCTCAAAAATGAGTTCTGGCCGGGGAGGGAGCGATAGGGACTGGGGCACTTTGAGAGGCCGCCCGATCACCGGCAAAGAGTATTCTGACGCGAAGAAGGAAGCTGAGATTTTCTATTTCCTCAAGTTCCATCAATGGCCGACCGCGAGGGATCAATTCGGTTTCGATGCAGACCGCGAAACTTATAACCGCCTGTTTATGATGGATAAATTTCGGGAGCTGAAAATCCAGATCTCTCCCGAAGCCACCACCGATTACATCACCACGGTGTTTCGCGGCCCGAACCAACCGTTTAACCTCCAGGTTTACGAGAATTTCATCAAGGAAACCCTGGTTCCTCATGAGCTTACGCGCGCTGATTTCGAAAGATTCGCGGAACGCCAGGTAGGACAGCAGCACTTGATCACATTGGTTGGACTTCCCGGCCGCCTGGTGACGCCGCAGGAAGGCGAATCGCTTTTCCGTCATGAGAACGATGCCACTGCCTCAGAAATCGTGTTTTTCAATTCATCGAATTTTGTGAAATCGGTAGTGAGCACGGAGCCTTTGCTGAGACAGTATTACAGCAATAATGCGGCGGCTTATCGGCTTCAGGAACAGATGGTAGTTTCCTATGCGAAGATTGCCTCAAGCAACTTCGTAGATGAAGCTGAAAAATTGATGCTGAGCAACACCAACCTCGACAAGATCCTCGATGCGGAATATCTCCGAAACGGAGGCACCAATTTTTACGTGGATAATACTCCAGCAAAAAAACCTCTTCCCATTGCTGAAGCCAAGTCAAAAATCAGGGCCGAAGGAAAAGACAAGTACGCCACCAGCCTGGCCGATCGAAAGGCGAATGATTTGCTGACCGAACTTTTTAAGGCGGCTGACAAAACCCCCTTGAAGGTGGGTGATTTCGAAAATTTTGCGAAACAAAAAGGTTTGGAAGTGAAAATGACCAAGCCTTTCGAGGAGCGTTCCGCGCCCACTGACATCAATGTGCCCAATGAGTTTGGACAGATTGCTTTCCAGATGTCAGGAACAGAACCTGTGTCTACACGGCCGGTTGTGGCGGAAGATGGCGTCTACCTGATTGCTTTCCGCGAACGTTTCCCTTCAAGGATCCGGACATTCGAAGAAGTGAAGACTACCGTGACGGCTGACTTCCTACGGGACGAGTCCAAAAAGCTGGCGAGTGTGGCAGCACAAAAATTTTTAGTGGCTACGACGAATGCGATGGCGCAGGGCAAATCGTTTAGTGCCGCAGCGTTGGCTGAGAAACATAAAGTCATGGAGCTGCCTCCAATCGCAATCAGTACACGAACACTTCCCGAACTGGAAGGAAAAGTGAACTTGAGCATGGTGAGAGATGCAATATCGACCATGCCAATAGGGAAAACGGCGGCCTACGTCCCCGGAGTCGAAGGAGGAGCGGTGGTTTCTGCCAAGGCCCACTTGCCGGTGGATGAAGCCAAAGTGAAGGCGGAGCTTCCCCAATTTATTGATAAACTGCGTGACCAACGGCAGAACGAAGCTTTCTCGGAATGGTTCCAACACTCCATTCAAAATTCGCTTAAGCTGCCAGTCGAAAAATCTACTCCCCGCGGTTAGTTCGTCCTCGGTGCATGATCCGGGGCAGCCTTTGATGATGAGTGAAATAATCAAACTTTCGTCCCCGAACACCAAAGAGTTCTGGGAAATTCCCATCCTGTTTGAGGATGAAGCGCTTCTCGCCCTGGAGAAGCCCTCGCGCCTGTTGACATCACCGGATCGTTACGATCCGAACCGGCCGAACCTGATGAAGCTGTTGCACAAGGACCTGGAGCGTAATGCCCCGTGGGTAAGGCCGCGAAAACTGACCTACCTGATGAATGCTCATCGCCTCGATTTCGAGACGAGCGGTATCATCCTGCTGGCGAAGAACAAGCCCGCATTGGTATTTCTTGCGGACCTGTTTGGTTCCGAAAAACCTTACAAGCGTTATATGGCCATGGTTGCGGGCAATGGCCCAGTGGACGAGTTCACAGTGGATAAGGCATTATCCCCCCACCCTGTCCGGCTTGGAGAAATGAAGATCGACGACAAGAACGGAAAGAAATCCAAGACACTATTTAAAGTGGTGGAGAAATTTCGCGGATTTTCCCTGGTGGAATGTGTTCCCCTGACCGGTAGAACTCACCAGATCAGGATTCATCTCAAGGCGCACGGAACTCCGATTCTCGGTGATACCGTTTATGGCGGACCGCCTTTAATGCTTTCCAGCATAAAACGTGATTTCCGGCTGAAGCCTCGAAAAACGGAAAACGCCCTGATGGCTCGAGTAGCGTTGCACGCAACTGAGCTCCGAATCACCAGTCCAGCAACCAACACTGAAGTGACGATCCAAAGCGAGTTGCCGAAAGACTTCCGAGTCGCGCTAAAATACCTGAGGATGTTTGCGCCAGTGTAGGTTTCAGTGAAGAAGCAATTATTTGCGGATCAAGCTTAAGATGGCCTTCTGCACGTGCAACCTGTTTTCAGCCTGGTCAAATATCGTGGAGGCGTGGCTTTCGAAAGTTTCGGCGTCAATTTCCTTTCCACGATAAGCAGGAAGGCAGTGCATCACCAAAGCCGATGGGTTTGCTTTGGCCAGAAGTAAGGCGTTAATCTGATAACCTGTCAGTTGTTTAATGCGTTCGGCTGATTCAGATTCCTTGCCCATGGAGACCCACACGTCCGTGTAGAGCAAATCCGAGCCAGCGGCTGCCTCCATAAGATTTTCAGTGCAGGAGACAGAGCCACCCGCCCTTTTCAATAATTCAGGCGAAGGCTGGAAGGCCCGTGGAGCGGCGATTCTTAATTCGAATCCCAGTTTTGCGGCAGCGAAAATCCAGGAAACAGGAACATTGCAGGCGCCATCACCGACAAACGTAACGACCTTTCCAGCGATTGGGCCGTTCTTTTCTTCAAAAGTAAAAATGTCGGTAAGAATCTGGCAGGGATGCTCATCGTCAGTGAGCGCATTAATCGTGGGAATGTTTGAAAACTCAGCAAACTCCTCAACATCGTGCTGGGCAAAGGTTCGGATGACAGCACCGTGGACCATTCTGCCCATGACGCGCGCGGTATCCTTGATCGGTTCGCCGCGCCCGAGTTGAATATCGTTGGCATTGAGAAACATGACATCGCCACCGAGTTCACGAATTCCGACTTCAAACGAAACGCGGGTGCGCGTGGAACTCTTGGAGAAGATCAAAGCCCACGTCTGGCCGCGCAAGGGCTGATCAACATGGCATCCCCGCTCTGCTTTTACCCTGGTCGCAGTGGAGAAGATTTCCTTCATCTCGGCTGCCGAGAGCTGCTCGATGCTTAATAAATTTTTCATGCGACCTTTTCGATAACTTTTGTGAGAATGGAAATGGCCTCCTCCGCGTCCGCCCTGGAAATATTCAGTGAGGGTAAAAACCGCATAACGTTGGTGCCGGACGGAATGGCAATCATGCCTGCTTCCTGCAACAAGTTTACAAATTGGAGGGAGTATGCCTTGCTGGAATCCAATCCACGTATCGATTGGGCAAGTTCAAAGCCGATCATCAGGCCGACACCCCTGACGGAAGCCAGCACATGGGGATACTTCGCTTGAAGTCGATTAAGGCTTTCGATAAGAGAATTTCCAATCTCCCGGGCATTGAGATCCAAGCGGTCCCGCTTGATGACTTCGAGGACTTTCAAGCCTACTGCGCAACCCAGGGGAGTACCCCCGTAGGTGGTGCCGTGAGTGCCAGGGCTTAACAGGTCTGCGTAGGGTTCCCTGACCCAAAATGCGCCCATAGGAAATCCGCCGCCAAGAGACTTGGCCATGGAGACGCCGTCCGGGATGAAGTCGTGGCGATCATTCACACTTTCCAGGATTCGCTGGTAACTTGTAAATTTGCCCGTCCTGAAATGACCGCACTGGACTGAATCCATGAGCAACAGAAGTTTCCTTTCGTTGCAAAGTTTCCTCAAACCAAGCAGGTATTCAGGAGTCGCAGGAGTAATGCCGCCTTCACCCTGAATTCCTTCGATGAGGATAGCTGCCGTGGCTGGAGTGATGGCTTTCTCCACGGCAGCAAGGTCGTTGTAGGGAACATGGGTAAAACCAGGCATGATGGGCTCAAAACCCTTCTTTACCTTGTCCTGCCCGGTGGCGGCTATGCCGGCAAGCGTTCGACCATGGAAGGAATTAAAAGCGGTAATGATTTCAAATCGGCCCTCATCATGGCCAAATTTCCGGGCGAGCTTGAACAACCCTTCGTTCGACTCCGCGCCGCTGTTTGCGAAAAAGACTTTTCCGGGTCCGATCAATCCCACCAGCGACTCCGCCATCCGGCCTTGAGGCTCGGTGTAATAGAGATTGGAGACGTGAACCAGTTTGCGTCCCTGATCGTATAAAACCTGGGCGATTTCAGGATTCGCATGGCCCAACGAACAGACGGCGATGCCTGAGCCCATATCCAGGTAACGTCTGCCTGCCACATCCCAGAGGGAACTCCCCAAGCAATGACTTAGAACCAAATCAAAACGCCCGTAGCTGGGAATAACGTTTTTCTGAAACAATGCTTTTACTGAAGCCGTTTCATTTCTGACGATGGCCGGTGGATCGGAAAGTGTCTGTTTCATAAATGACTAAAGAACGACTTCCGTTCCCAATCCTTGATCTGTGAAAATTTCCAACAATATCGAGTGCTGGACTCGTCCATCGATTAACGAAACTTTTTCGACGCCAGCTTTAACTGCGGCAATTGCGCTGTCAATTTTAGGAATCATTCCTTTGTCGATCACGCCTGCTTTTTTTAACCCTTCCACTTCCGAGGACTGTAAATGAGAGATCAGCGTCTCGGGATTTTTTGGATCCTGGAGTAGTCCCGGAACATCGCTCATAAAGACCAGTCGGGTAGCTTTCAAGGCTATTGCCACCTGGGCGGCGGCGACATCCGCGTTGCAATTGTAAATATTCCCCTGTTGATCACGGGCGGTAGGGCTGATGACGGGAGTTATGCCAGCCTGCAAACATTCAATGATGGGATTGATTTGGACAGCAGTAACTTCTCCCACAAAACCAATATCGCAAGGCCCCCCGTTGGAATCTTTTACCAGTAGTTTTCGGCACCGGAAGATATCGCTTCCGGCAAACCCCCTGCACTTGGCTCCAAGTTTTTGGATGGCGGCAACGATTTCGGGATTAATCTCCTTGCTGAGAACCCTCTCGACGACCTGAACGGTGGCCTCGTCCGTCATGCGCTGGCCCTGCACAAAAGTTGCTTTCAGGCCTGCGGACTCCATGGCGCGGGTGATGGCTTTTCCTCCTCCATGCACGACAACGGGACTAATTCCAACGGCCGATAGGAATACTACATCTGCGGCCACTCCGTTGCGAACGGCTTCATCCTGAGAATCCATAAAACTTCCGCCGTACTTAATGACAAAAGTTTTGGACCTGAATTTCTGAATATAGGGCAGCGCCTCTCTCAGGACCGCTGCTTTTTGAATAAAATCGGTATGTTTAGACATTCCTAGCCTCCAAGCGACGATGGGTCCGTGACATCTCCTTTGTTAAACTCCACATATTCCTCGGTTAAATCAGCACTGTACATCCAAGCCCGGGAGCGTCCCAGGTTGAGGTTGATATGAAGATCAAATTCCCTTGGGGCCACCGCTTTGCACAGCTCGGAAAACGAGGCTGTGGTGGGTTGACCTTTTTTTAGCGAATACAAGACTTTGGAATTACCTGGCAGGCTGTAGCCGACATCGATTTTTTCCTCAACGATGGTGGCGGCGGAATAGCCGAGCGCATCCAGGATTCTGCCCCAGTTTGGGTCACCGCCAAACCAGCTGGTCTTGACCAGCGAACTGTTGGCAACGGAACGAGCGGCAGCATCGGCATCAGCAAAGGTTTTAGCCCCGGACACTTTGACGGTTACAAACCGGGTGACACCCTCCCCGTCCCTGACGATCATTTTAGCAAGTTCTAATGAAACATGCTGAAGACCAGTAAGAAACGCTTTATAATCGGCGCCGTTGGTCGAGGCAATGGACTTGTTTCCCGCCATGCCGTTGGCGAAGGCCAACACTGTGTCGTTGGTGCTCATGTCGCCATCCACGGTGATTCGATTAAAACTTAAGGCGACTGATTCGTTTAAAGCCTGCTTCAGGAGCTTGTGGGAAATAGCCGCGTCCGTGGTGATAAAACAGAGCATGGTAGCGTGCAAGGGGATGGAAGCAGGCCGTTTCCCAGTGGGACTCATACCGGGCTGAATCATCCCTGCCCCTTTGCAAATGCCGCCCATCCTGACGGTTTTCCCACCCAGTTTGAATTCGATGGCGATTTCCTTCGGTTTCGAATCGCTGGTCATGATGGCTTGTTCAGCGTCGGAACCGTGTCCGGGAGTCGAACCCAAATTTTGAGCTGCCAGAAAAATGCCCTTACTGACATTGGCCATGGGCATGGGGACTCCGATGCGTCCGGTCGAAGCGACAAAGACTTCGGATTCTTTTAATCCAAGAACCGAGGCAGTGACTTTAGCCATTTCGATGGCATCCTTCATTCCCTGTTTGCCGGTGCAGGCATTGGCGTTGCCCGAATTTACGACAATGGCCCGGCCTTTTCCGATTGCTGCTTTTGGGACGCAGACTTTTACTGGCGCGGCACAAACCTGGTTGGTGGTGAAAAGGCCGGCTACCGAGGCTTCTTTTTCGGAGAGGATGAGGGCGAGGTCTTTCTTCTGGCCTTTATTGGAACCTTTGCCGGTGCCGAGCTTTTTGATATCGCAAAAAACACCTGAGGCTGAAAACCCTAACGGAGAAGTAATAGAACCGGAAATAGCTTTAAATTTCATGGGAGCGGTGCGGAAATAGAAGGCAACGCCCGCTTCAGGAGCGAGCACGAACAATTCGAGCATTGAGGATTTGCACCATTACTTCTTCACCAAATCACTTTCGAAAGCCCCTGTCAATAGATGTTTATGGTTTCGAAAAAAATCAGAAGTTAAATAGGAGCGAATGGACTACCCATGGAAAACAATTTGAGTCTCGATGGGAATTGAATCATCGATTCAAGGCTGAGAAACTGGGCTCTGCCAGCTACTCCAGGATGTCAATTACCAGCACTTCCCATGGCTTCAGGAGGAACTCCAATTTTGCACCTACAGCCTCTTGTGATTCCACGATTCCATTTTGAGGTGAGGATCCCAGGCTCGAAAGCGTAAGCCTCGAAATCGTTGCCTTGCAGACACCTGATTTTAACTTGACCGGTTGTTCAACGCCCAGAAGGTTAGCCAAAAACACCCTCTTTTGATTTTTAGCGTTGAGCAGAGTGAAGCCTAAAGCCTGCAAAGGATGATCAGAAAGAGTCGGCAACGATTTTCGATACCCAGCCATCAGCTCCAGAATTTTGGAAATGGCTTTCGTGTTGAAATCCTCGGGAGCAAGGCAAATGGAATGGAAACCTGGAATTTTGAGAACGATGGAAAAGAAGCCGACCAGCCAGGCAGCCGGAAGATCGTGAGAGCGGGCGACGCCAAGCCTGACGGGACCCAGGGCCACTTCCCCTGGAGAAAAATTCCCAGCGCTTTTGCGCAGCCACTCCAGCGTCCCAATATTTTCCATTACCGTGGTTGCGTCCTCGGCATGAACCGTAGGCCTGTAACCAAACCAGGGAAGCGCACTGTTTTTGGCATTACCGCTCGCTTTATTAAAATCCATGAAATCAAACGGGGTGCCTACAGCCAGGAGCGACCTGGACTGGATCTTCTCTGCGAATTTCTGAAAACGTGCGAGTTGAAGTTCGGTTTCACGCGCAGTTGGCTCCATCTCGAGCCGCCACAGGGTGATTTTCGAAGAAAACGGAGAAACCCATGAAGCCAGATCACTCATTTGTTCATCAGTGAGGGCAGAGATTTTAATTCCCAGGTGCAACGGGCTTGTCGTTTCAGTTATCCAATCTTTGAAAGCTGGAATTTGCCTCGCGTCCGAGATGTGAAAAAACTCGAATTCACCTGGGATATTTCCCTGCGGCGAGGCACTTCGATCAAAGCCGATCAGGGGAAGAGGCAACACAGGAGTAGTGGCAATGGAGAATTGCGCCTGTTTGCCGTGAAGGATGGCGAGGACTCGTTTCGCCGGAGGCGCAAGCTGCACAGTAACTTTGTGGCTGGAAGAAGCGAAGGAATGAACCTTGAAGGGCTTTGGGTCAGCGCTTGGAGGAGTGTAACTTTTGAAACTGGCATCGCCCCAGTTTCGTTGATCCTCGGTTTCAAACGGACCTCCTTCAAAAACAATCTCTCCTTTGACGGCGGGACCCACCTCATAGCTGATTTTCTGAAAGGGTCGATCGAAGATGGGATCCGCCTTGATGGAGCCAGGGAATTGGGCGGGAACTTCCTTCCCTTCCATTCCGGTGATTCGGCAGGCTTTGGCTACGCATTCGGAAGCTGGATGAAGCACGCATAACCCGATTCGATTGACGCGCAAATCTTCCTCACTCATCCATTCCATTTCGTAGGTAATTACGCTATTCGGAGCGCCGCTGATTCGAGCGGTCCATTTTAACTGAAGATCGGGATGAGCGGATTCACCCTGAATTTGCAGGGAAAAAGCATTTTCTTCGATCTCCTCACTGATTACACGCACCTGGAAAGAAATGGTTTCCCAGTTTGTCCCTCGAAGGGTGGGATAAATGGCGCGGGCCAATTCATGGTCTCCAATGCGGATGTAACGCAGCCAGCCGGTTTGTCTGAAGAATTCGGCCGTGAGCTGACCGGCTTTTAGCGCCGTAGGGACTTCGCTGGTATAAGTCGATTCAGTTTGAGACTGGGAAATACTGGACATTCCCTAAACTTATCGGCTTGTTCCAAAGAAATTCAATCAAGATGCTGGAAAAAGTAATCAAAATGAGTAGCGTCTCAGGACATCCAGCATGAAAAAGACAAAAGGGACAATCTCCGTGGTCATGTCGACGGTTCCGGATCGACGCCATGCATTGCGGCTGGCCAAGTCCCTTGTAGAAAAAAAACTGGCAGCGTGCTGCAGCATAAGTTCCGGGACGCTTTCGTTTTACTGGTGGAAAAACAAGATCGAAAAAGCGGAGGAATTCATTCTTCTCATGAAAACCACTCATGAGCAAGTTAAGCCATTAGTTAAAGAGCTCAAAAGAGCGCATCCCTACGAGGTCCCGGAAGTGCTCGTGTTTTCTCCAAGCGAAGGATCCAAAAACTACCTGCATTGGATTGAGGACTCGACAAAAAAGACCGGGGCTAAAAAGAAAAATGTGGTTTCAAAATTATAATCCCCTCGGGAACGCTTTTCTCTCCACCCTGGTGGCGGCCCTCCCCATTTTGCTTTTGCTTTCAGGGATCTCATTCCTGAAGTTGCGGATCCATTTCGCCGCAATTCTCGGATTTATCGCTTCATTTGTTATCGCTTTGTTCGTCTACCGCATGCCGGCGCCCATGGCCGGCGCAACTGCGCTCTACGGGGCGGCCTATGGACTCTTTCCCATCGGGTGGATTGTGCTCAACCTGATGTTTTTTTATCAAATCACGGTAGAAAGCGGACTTTTTGAACAACTCAAGCAGAGCTTGCGCACGATTGCCCCGGACCCGCGAGTGCAACTGGTGCTCATTCCATTTTGCATGGGGGCTTTTTTTGAAGGAGTAGCCGGTTTCGGCACGCCGGTGGCAATTACGGGCGCGATACTTATCCAACTCGGCTTCAAACCGCTGCAAGCTTCGGCGTTATCGTTGATTGCCAACACGGCGCCCGTGGCGTTTGGTTCGCTAGGCACGCCAATCATTGCTCTTCAGGCAGTGACCGGAATGGATCTTTTAAAAATCTCGGCAATGGTAGGAAGACAGCTTCCATTTTTTTCATTAATTATTCCTTTTTGGGTGCTTATTCCTTTTTGCGGTTTTCGCAAAGCGTGGGAGGTTTGGCCTGTGGCCCTGGTGGCGGGGGTGACCTTCGCCATTCCGCAGTTTTTAGTATCCAATTATCATGGCCCGTGGCTGGTCGATATAGTCGGTTCACTTACCTCGCTTGCGTGCACATTGGGATTTTTGAAAATTTGGAAGCCAGCAACCCCCATGATGCTCGAACCAGTGGCGATTCAGGGGATCAAGGAGCCGGGGCAAGGGTCGAATCCGGGTTTCACCCGATACTTTAAAGGCGGCCTGGCAGGTTGGTTTCCCTGGGTGGTGTTGAGCCTCATTATCTTTGCGTGGGGATTCCCCACCTTAAAAAAGGCGCTCGACAAAAAGTTATATATCGAGATCAAGGTTCCCTACCTCGACAAGAAAGTGGTGCGCGTTGCCCCTGTGGCCCCGCCCCTGGCGCCGGGCGCTTCACCGACGGGGGAATCTGCATTATTTAAATTAAACTGGGGCTCTGCCACGGGCACCGGAATTTTGGTGGGCGCGGTGATAGCGGGGATGCTGATCGGTTTCCGACCCGTGCGGTTGTTGAGACTTTACTGCGAGACGATTTACCTGATTCGATTTTCTCTTTTAACCATTCTGGCCATGCTGGCCCTGGGATACATCAGCAAATATTCGGGAGAGGATGCCACGCTTGGGCTTGCCCTGGCAAGATCAGGAGCGCTTTACCCTTTCTTTGGGACGCTGCTGGGCTGGCTTGGAGTGGCCTTGACCGGTTCTGACACGGCTTCGAACGTTCTCTTTGGGAGTTTACAAAAGATCACTGCGGAGCAAGTGGGAGTTTCTCCAATCCTGATGGGAGCAGCCAACAGCTCCGGGGGCGTGATGGGAAAAATGGTGGATGCCCAAAGCATTGTGGTGGCGAGTACGGCCACTAACTGGTACGGACACGAGGCCGAGATCTTAAAATTTGTTTTCTTTCACAGCCTCGCATTAGCCAGCCTGGTGGGCTTACTGGTTTATGCGCAGGCTTACATCAGACCTTTTTCTTTGCTCGTGGTAAAATAGGAACGGCCTTCCCGTCATCCTTTTTGGAGCGGAGCCGGGGGTTCTTCGGCTTTACTTTAGCTGAACGAGACTGAACAGAAATCTTATCTCGGCGAGGTTTTGAACGAAGAGCAACCACGACTCTTGGCTTTTGAACACGCTTCTCGAATTTCTCCATGCGGATTTTAGCCATTCTTTTTGCCCTGGCCTGAGCTTTTGCGTCGAGCTTGTCCTTTTCCTCCGCGTACTTTTTTGCCCTGGCCTGCAATTCGAGTGTTTTCGCGTTTCGCATTTCCATGGCTTTGGTTTTTGCCTCCAACTCCAGTTTTGCACCCAGCGAAACTGGGGCCTCCTGGACTGGATTTTGGTCGATGTACTGCATCAACAGCCTATATTGATGCGCAAATAATTCGTTGCGGGGGTTGGGGCAATTCAGATCAATATATTCCTCAGGAGTTAATCCAAATTTTCTTTTAAAATCACGGGTGAAATTGTTGCTTCGCGGATAACGGACAAGGGCGGCGACCTCCGCAATTTTAACTTCCCGCTGAAGGAGCCTGGCCGCGTCTGTCAGCCGAACATGCTTGAGCCATTGATGGACCTTCACTTTATAAACGAATTGGAATTGCCTCTGTAATTCGCGCAAAGAAATGCGATGATACTTCGCCAGAAGTTGAGACGAATAAAGCGCAAACCGAGCTGTCTGTTCCCAGTGCCGGACATTGAGCAACCACTTGGACATCGCTTTTAATATCGGCAATTGCGACGAAACTTAAAGGAAAATACTCGCTTTTCAGTTACCTGTAGGTGCGAAGTTGGAAGCTTTGATTATTCTTCACCTTCGTAATAATCCAGAGGTTCAGACCTGACAATCCTGTGAACCGGCGACCGGACAGCCCATTTCCCGCTGTCCGGGTAATGGCAGGACTCGCCAATGGGATTATCCGCCACGACATAAAGCACGAGGTCTTCCAGGGTTTCGTCATTTAGAATTTGATGAGGCTCACCCGGTTTAAAAATAAAGGCGTCGCCCGGCTCGATGACTGTTTTCCCTTCCTGGTGGCGAACGATCCCCTTCCCGGAAAGAACATGATAAAACTCCCACTGGGCACTGTGGGAGTGATAAGGACAATTGGCTGACTTAGGTGGAATTCGCGTAATCTCCACGTCAAACGGATGCCTTTCATTTAGATCGGTAGATTGTGGAATCCGGCCAAGTTCCTCCGATATTTCCTTTCCAGAACCGACAAATTTTCCTTTGGGAGAAGACCATTGGCATTCCACCATGGTGTTAGTATTCACCTTGCGCATAAGGAGTATCCTCGAAATGGTTTGTTTCTCATAACCGTAAGCCAACAAATGATTGAAAATCAAATGTCACTTAAAAAATAACTCAAAGAGGATTTCCAAAACAACAGCGCCGAATATCCTCAGCTTACTTCAATTTTAAGAGCTCAGGAGATGTCCACGCTTCTTCCCTTTTGGCGGTTGCTTCGCGAATTTTTTTTACAGTTTCGGGTTTCACGGGGTCGCCAATGTTATCCCAGGCGCGGCGCACATAGGTCAGGATGGCAGCCAATTGCTGGTCATCAAAGATGCTGAGGCCCGGCATTTCCAGGTTATAGGATCTTTCGCCCACGTTCACGGGACCATGGATTCCCTGGAGAACAATGCGAATGATTCGCTCTTCGGGACCCTGTGCCCACTCCGAATCGGCCAAAGGAGGAGCGAGACCCTCCTGTCCATAACCGGAGGGTTGATGGCAGGCCGCACAACTTCCTGAATAGAGGCCCAACCCCAAATCAAATTGCTTTTTCTGTTCGTCGTTCAACGGAAGAACCACTGGCGGGGCCACATAACCGGGCTGGCCCGGCCAAGTGATCAACTGATTGATGGTCTTCACATAGGATTGGATTGCAGGCCTATCGGTTTTTTCCAGAGCGGTGAGACCTGCGGGTTCCTTTGGAAGGTTGACCAAACGAATGGCGAGAGGTTGCCCGCCTCTTGGCGCAACAGGCTTGTTTGCTGCAACGCCTTGCAGAATGGCTTCCTGAATCCATCCTTTTTGATCTGAGGCAAGATCCAGCAATTCTGCGATACGAGCCGCTTTCTTTCCTCCAAAGGTAGCTTTTGAAAGGCCGACAAGAAAGTCGCGCGCGGCTGGTTTATCGGTGTACCATGATTCGGTCTTGCTAATGAGTTTGATGACATCGAGCTCTCGTTTAAAAAGACCTGAAATAATAGCATCTCGGGTAATCACGTCATCGCCCCATTTCTCAGCTATTTTCAGCAAAGAAGTCAAAGCAGCCGGATCCGTTGACTCGCCCAGAGTGAAAGCCAGCTGGCGAGCAACTTCACGGGAAGGGCTTGAGACAAGGGCGGTCAAAAGAGGAAGGACCTGGGGAGCTTCATCTCGCTTGAGGAAAGGTTCAGCGACCCGGATCGCGACTGCCTGGACTTTGGGATTCGAATCAGAAAGCTCTTTTTTTAGAGTAGGCAAGTCCAGACCGGAGAGGCCATCAAGAGTCCATAAGGCGTGTATGCGGGCCAAATGATTAGGACTGCTTGTCGCAAGGGTTCGAAGCAAAGGAACGGCTTTGGGATCGGCTTTTTCGACGAGCATTCGCTGAGCGGTATCCCGGAACCAACCGTTTGTCTCACTTAAAGCATTGACCAATTCTGCGAGTGTCGCCTTGCCAAGAGCAGGCCGGGCATGAAGAGGACCACCGTCCGCCACGATACGATAAATACGACCAATCCCGTTCGGGGCCTCAAGGCCGCGCGACTCTGATTGTTTGCGGAGATAGGAAGTGAGGAAATAGCGGTGCTGAATGATCCCGTGATGAAGGTCGACAATGTAAAGGGCTCCATCGGGGCCCGTATAAGCATTGACGGGTCGAAAACGTTCGTCGGTCGACGCAAGAAATTCGTGATCTGCATAGGCTTGTCGGCCGGTGACCACTCCATCTTTTTCTTCGAGGATGTTTCGTTTAACAAGATTTGCGGAAGGTTCACAAACAAAGGCATTGCCGTAGTATTCCGCTGGAAAATTATTTCCCCGATAAATGACAGGTCCGCAGGCGGCAGTAAAAGAGATGAGTTTGCCGTCCTTAAGCATGCCTGGCTGGTATCCGCGATTGACTCCGGGTGTGACACGCGCCGGGTAGGTATGCTGGTTCTTGATAGGATCGACATTTAGCCCTGAAGTGGTTCTGAAGGCTGGATTTCTGGACAAATAAAGGCTGGGGACAATGTCCATGCGATATTGATCGCTGTTGGAGTTGTAAACGAGATGACCATAGTCATCCTGACTTAGACCCCATTGTCCTCGGGAAGTGGTGCCTTCGCGTTTCCAGACGCCGCTGTCGAATTTCAACCTTGCAGTCCAATTGGCAGAGTAAACGTAATTGTCCATGGCCCAGAGAAGACTGTTGGCGGCGTGCTCCGGGTTAGCCTGTTTGCCGAGCCTGGGGTCGGCTTCTTTGCCGTAATCTCCAGCGATCTCTTCCCGTTCCCCGACCTTGGAGCCCTCGAAAGGGTAAAACCAAAGCTTGGGGGGTTCAGCGACAAGAACACCGGTGCTGGTCAGCATGAAAGAACGGGGCATGATGAGATTGTCCACCATGACAGTGGTCTTATCCATCCGGCCATCGCCATCGACATCTTCAAGCATGGAGATGCGAGCGACCGGCTTGTCCTCGCCGACCCCATCCGGGGTGGGCATGAAACCGCGCATTTCCAGGACCCATAACCGGCCATTCGGATCCCATTGAATAGCGACGGGTTCCTGCACCATGGGCTCGGCAGCGACAATTTGAATTTTGAAACCGGGTTCCAGCGTGAAGGATTTGAGCGCGTCCTCAGGAGAGAGGACGGGCGCAGGGGGAATTTTTTCAGCGGGGACAAGAGGTGTTTGGTCTTCGCCGGCCTTATCGCCCTTTTGGGCAAGGGCGATAGAAATGGACGATGCGAGAAAGAGGCCAAAAAGTAAACGTTTACACATGTTGGATGAAATACTTTGCTCGCAAACCTTGACTGCGTGCAAGCGATTTTGTCATCGAGATGGCCAGAACTGGGATAAAAATCAGTAGTGATCTCCGGGAAAATTTCAAGAATCAAAAGATAGCGGAGTGATTGAATTGGTCCATGGTTCGCCGGAAAAATCAATTTCCCTGAAATCAGGGTTGCCTGCATACTTGTTGCATGATTTCTTTGGTGAAAGTCTTGTTGCTGGCGACGACATTTTTGACGTTAACGATTGCATCGGCGGTTGAAGAGCGAGAGGCGCCTGCCCCGAACTTTGGAGACAATATTCAGCTTCGGGGCGAACTCTCCCGTTCTAAACTTAAATTCCAAAACACCAAAACCGGCACGGTCGCGTTCCTGGGTGGATCGATCACCGAAATGAATGGCTACCGGCCCATGGTCATGGAAAATTTGAAAAAAAGATTCCCGGAAACAGCCTTCAAGTTCATCAACGCGGGGATCAGTTCCACGACTTCCACCACTGGAGCATTCCGACTCGACCACGACGTCCTGACGGACGGACCTGTCGATCTTTTGTTCGTGGAGTTCGCTGTTAATGATGATCAGGATGGGCATCATTCCCGCCTGGAATGCATTCGAGCGATGGAAGGGATCATTCGGCATGCACGGAAGTCCAATCCCGAGATGGATATCATCATCACCTACTTCGTGAATGAAGGCATGTTGCAAACACTGCAATCTGGAAAAACTCCACTCACTGTCGAGGCGCACGAAACCGTTGCTAAACATTATGATATTTCAACGGTCCACCTGGCGAGAGAAGTAGCCGCAGAAATCACTGCTGGAAAGTTAACCTGGAAGACTTATGGCGGAGTCCACCCCGCTCCGGCAGGGAACACGATCTGCGCAAAAATGATTGAAGATCTACTCACTCGCAGCTGGATTTCCAAATCAAACGACAGTCCCGCAAAGGAAATGCGTTCACTGCAGGCCGCTCTGGATTCACTGAACTATGAAAATGGTCGATTCATCGACCCGTCGAAAGCAACTATCAAGCATGGATTCACGCTCGGAATTCCCGATTGGACTCAAATTGCGGGAAGCAAGCGCGATCGTTTCATGCACATTTCCATGCTGTGCAGCACCGAACCTGGCGCGGAGTGCACGCTTCAATTTGAGGGAACTGCGGTGGGGGTTTATGTGGTCGCGGGCCCGGATGCAGGCCTTCTGGATGGAACAATCGACGGCGTGCCCTTTCAGGAAGTGAACCTTTTCCATGCATTCAGTTCCGGCCTGCATTACCCGCGAACGGTGCTCCTGGCCGGTGACTTGAAGCCAGGTTCCCATGTTCTTGTCTTGAGCGTGGCCGAAAGTTCAAAAACAACCGTCAAAGCAGCGAGAATCATCGAGTTCGTTGCGAATTGATCAAGAACACTTTCGCCAGGGAAACAGCAAGTTCACGGAGGGGTTTTGCGAGCTTCCGGTGGGGCTATCCGGAGAGAATGAAGTGGTATTCCTGATGCCCTTATTCGCAGCTCCGGTTTGCGCATTGGCTCAACTCCCTGCATCTTGACGCTGCATGAGCGAACTCAAGCATTCTGGTGACCTCAAAGTGGATTACGCCGCCTTGTGGGATTGCTGCCCTGAAAAATTTTTGGTGGTTGAATCGGCGGGAAAAATCATCCTGGCGAATTCCGCTTTTCGTTCCTTGTTTAACGTGACCGAATCCCCCGGTTCGCTTTTCGATTTTGCAAGTCCCGAAGACCGGCCAATTCTTGAATTGCTGTTGAACCTTTCGATAACCGGTTGGAGCAGCGAAGTGAGTTTGGGGGAAAAGAAAATAGCGTGTGTTCTGAAGTCGTCCCCACTTCGCGAGGAAAGCGGGCGAGTTCTCCTTCACGTGTCGGAGCTGATTGGACCTGTTTTGGAGAAGGGCCAACTGATGGTCGAAGCGGAACTGCGAGAAAGCGAACAGCGCCTAAAAATTGTGGGGAAAGCGACCCACGACGTTGTCTGGGACTGGAACCTGAAGACCAACGAGGTGTGGTGGAACGAAAATATTCAAGTGCTCTTCGGCTACACCTCGGCTGAGCTCAATTACAGCTTTAAATCTTTAAGTGATCGAATACATCCAGACGACGAAAGCCGCATTCTCAATGGAATCAATAAATTCCTCGAGGAAGGTGGAGAATATTGGTCCGACGAATACAGAATGAGGAAAAAGGACGGAGAATACCTGCTTGTCCTGGATCGAGGATTTGTGATCCATGATACTGCCAACAGACCGGTTCGGATGATTGGGGCAATGATGGACATCACCCAGAGAAAGAAAGCGGAAGCGGAAATTCGAAAGTTGAACCAAAACCTGGAAAAAAGAGTAAAAGATAGAACTGCCGAACTGGAGGGCGCCAACCGGGAGCTGGAGACGTTCAGTTATTCTGTATCCCACGACCTCCGTGCGCCTTTGAGAGCGATTGAAGGATTCGCCCGAATCCTGAGAGAGGACTACGAGGCCAGCCTTGATGACGACGGAAAAAAATACCTGCAAGTAATTTCTGACAATACCCGGGAAATGAGTTCCCTGATCGACGACTTGCTTTCTTTTTCAAGGCTGGGGAGGGAGGAACTCCGAGTTTCACCGGTACAGGTCGCTTCGTTAATACACGAAATCGTGGAGGAGATTAAAAAATCGAATCCCGGCAGAAACCTGGAATTCAGGATGGGAGACCTGCTCGACACTCTAGGTGACCGAACTTTGTTGAAGCAGGTTTTTGTAAATCTGTTGAGCAACGCCGTAAAATTCACTTCAAAATGCGATGCAAGTATCATTGAGGTGGACAGTTTTCTCAAAGGCGAAAATGTCATCTTCACGATTAAGGACAACGGGGCAGGATTCGACATGAAATATGCGCACAAACTATTTGGAGTGTTTCAGCGATTGCACAAGGTTGAAGAATACCAGGGCCACGGGGTAGGCCTGGCCATCGTCCAAAGACTGGTAAGAAAACATCATGGAGAAGTTTGGGCTGAAGGAAAGGTGGGAGAGGGCGCCACTTTCTTTGTCTGTTTGCCACGTCAGTCGGAAATGTGACAGGTGACTGGGTTGCTTCGCGCCTTCGTTGCAATGGGGCACAAAAAATCCGCAAATAATTACCTGTATAGAAAGTGCTTAAATTTTTGGCCGTAACAAACAGGTGGCTCAGGTATGAGGGGCGGTTCCGGTTTGTAGAGAATTACTTGCGGCTGCAAAACGTTCTGATACCATCCCGTTCCAATGCCCGACCCCCTCCAAAGCGAGTATTACTTTGATGGAAGGAACTTGCTGTCGTGAGAACACTGGTCATTGAGCGCGAGCCACTCGCTAAAGCAGTTTTCACCAAACTGCTTGGAGTTCGCGGTTACACGGTAACCGACTGCGAGGAGCTCTATGCTGCGATTGCCGAAATCAACTCCCAGTCCTTCGATATCATTATTATTGGGTCAGGATTCGACCGTGGAGAAATTCTGAACTTCTGCCGCTGGTGCCGATCTTACAGGCATGCCGCACCAGTCTATATCTGGATGGTGGCGGCTACACAAGATCCGTCCGAATTGAAGGAAATATTGGCCTGCGGCGCCAATGATTATTTATTTCCGCCAATTACTGAACATTACCTGGAGTTACGGCTGGCAGTAGCCGAGCAACTGGTGCAGGGCCAGAGGCAAAACGAATATCTTCAATACCAATTGAAGAACCTTGATTTTAGATATCAAACCCTATTGGCAGGGAGCTCGGATGCGGTGGTGATGCTGGACGCCAGGGGCCAATTGCGCTACGCAAGTCCGAGCGTCTATAAAATCCTGGGCTACAGTTCTGAGGAACTCCCCTCAGTCTCGGGGCGTCAATTGGTGCATCCCGACGAGGAAGCCGTTGCCAGCAAGGCCGCCCAGAAAATCCTTGAAGTGGATAGCGGAACGGTGCGAGGCGAATTCAGGTGTCTTCACAAGAATGGCAGCTGGATCTGGCTGGAAACCACAATCCAAAACCTGCTGAACGTTCCTGGCCTGGAATCGGTCATCGTTCATGCCCGCGACATCAGTGGGCGTAAGGAGGCCGAAGATTTATTGCGCAGAAGTGAAAGCCAGTTTAGATCGCTCTTCGAAAATGCCCCGGTTGGGATCGTGATTTCTCGCCGAGAAACCTTATTGTTCGTTAATCCCGCTGTGGCGAAAATGTTTGGTTACGGGGGCGTGGAAGAATTAAACGGGGGTTCACTGATCAATATCATTGCACCGTCCCATCGGTCCGAAATGGTGGAACGAGTGCACCATCGCGCACTTGGAAAAACGGTGCCTAACTCCTATGAATCGGCGGGGCAACGAAAAGATGGAACATTGTTTCCATTTCACGTGGAAGTGGCGCGAGTTTCACTTGCGGATGGTCCGGCCACGTTTGCTTTCCTTGTCGACGTCACGGAACGCAAGAGCTCGGAGGCCGAAAACAGAAAACTGGCGGCTTTCGCACGCTATAACCCTAACCCGGTGCTGGAATTTTCGGAAGACGGAGAGTTGCACTACTTCAACGAAGCGACGGGGGAATTGGCAAGGAAGCTGGGACAGGAAGATCCCCGCAGCATCCTGCCCGAGGGGACGACCGGCATTGTCCGATCCTGCCTTAAGACAGGTAGAAAATATCTGAGGCTGGAAACAATCATCAGAGAACGGACCCTTTCCTGGTCGTTTTATCCCATTACCGCAAGCCGCGTGGTGCATTGCTATGCTGGCGATATAACGGACAAACTGAATCTTGAAGGTCAATTGCGGCAGTCGCAAAAAATGGAATCTGTGGGTCAACTGGCAGCAGGGGTGGCACATGACTTCAACAATATTTTGACAGTCATTCAGGGATTCACAGGACTCTTGCTGACCGAAACGTTTGACATTCGAAAACTCGAAGCCCTGCATCAAATTCACGATGCGGCTGAAAGGGCTGCCAATCTGACACGCCAACTCCTCACCTTCAGCCGAAAGCAGGTCCTTCAGCCGAGGCAAACCGATCTCAATGCACTGATCAATAACGTCACCCGCATGCTGCGGCGGATTCTGGGAGAACAAATGACTTTACAGTGCGAATTGCGCGAATCCCTTCCGTCTGTTTATGCCGATGGCGGAATGATTGAACAGGTATTGATCAACCTTGCGATCAATGCGCGGGACGCAATGCCCAAAGGCGGTTTTCTGACCATTCAGACTCAACTCACTGAGATTGGCGACACTCACAGTCGAAAACACCATGACGCCAGACAGGGAGAATTCGTGCAGTTGCGGGTAAGTGATACCGGAAAGGGGATGGACCCGGTGACTCTTTCCAGGATTTTTGAACCCTTTTTTACTACAAAAGAAATTGGTAAGGGAACGGGTCTCGGCCTGGCGACAGTTTACGGAATCATCAAGCAACACGATGGTTGGATTGAAGTGCACAGCCAGGTGGAGGAAGGCACGCGCTTTGACATCTATTTGCCCCCTTCCACGATCGCCAGCCGGGAAATGCCATCCCTTATGCACACGGCGCCAGGCCTTAACGGGTCCGAAACAATTCTTGTGGTGGAGGATGAAATATCGTTGCGAAAACTGGCGTGCGAAATCCTGAAGCGACATCAATACAATGTTCTCGAAGCCGCGAATGGTCCCGAAGCTGTTGATGTCTGGAATAAGAACAGGCACAAAATCGATTTGCTCTTAACGGATATGGTCATGCCAGGCGGTCTCAGCGGGAAAGAACTGGCTCAATTGATCATTCGGGAGGATCCGAAGATCAGAGTGATCATCACCAGCGGGTATAGTCCAGAGAGTGTGAGGCTGGAGGGAGAATTCGCGTCCCATTTCCTGCCAAAACCGTACAATCCAATCGCTTTGCTTGCGGCCCTGCGAAATGCCCTGGACGAGGACCAAACCGAGCACCAGCCTTCCCTGCCCTTCTCGGACCATTTCTCACAATCTGTAGCTACGTCCGAAGACCCACCGTGACTGCTGCAAATCTGTAAGTAGATTTCAGGGATTTCCCTCATGTTGTTTCCATTGAATCCGTCAAAATGGAACGTGTGGGACAATCAATTGAACCGAGCCTGAGAGGAATATGGACAGGGGTATGAAATCTTCAGACGGCCAACCCAAACTCAAAATCCTACTTTTGGAGGATGTTGCCACTGACGCTCAACTCATTGAGCATGAGCTTAAAAGATCAAACCTGAGCTTCACTTCTTTGTGCGTGGAAACCAGAGAAGAATTTCTGGAAGCTCTCCAGCGTTTTCAACCGCATATCATCCTGTCGGATTTTCCATGCCGCAATTCAACGCCATGGAAGCGCTTCAATTACTGAATCAGAGACAGGCGGATATTCCTTTCATCCTGGTGACAGGGTCACAGTCCGAAGAGGTGGCAGTCGAGTGCATGAAAGAGGGCGCGGACGATTATGTTCTCAAGGCGACATTGAAAAGACTTCCGTCAGCGCTTCAGAATGTCCTAAAAAAATGGGGAGCCGAAAAAGAGCGACAGAGCGCCATCCACGCTCTAGCAGAAAGCGAAGAGCATTTTCGTTCCCTGATCGAGAACGCGCTGGATATCATTTTTATCCTGAACAACGAAGGAATAGTCAGGTATGCCAGCCCTTCAATTCGTTTTCTGGGGTATAAAAAAGAAGAGCTCATCGGGGAACCGTTCTTCAAATACGTTTCCAATGACGACGAACGCGAGGTGAGAGAAATTCTCCGAAAAACGGTGAATTCCGTTAATGAACCGCACGTTTTCGAATTCATGTTTCGCCACCAGAACGATTCCTGGAGAGTGTTAGAGGCGATCGGCAAAGCATTGCTTCAGGAAAATCAGTCGGGCATTGTCCTTAATATTCGCGACGTCACTGAGCGCAAGCAGGCAGAGGCGGAGATTGAAAAACTCGCCGTTTTCCCCAGGTTAAACCCCAATCCAGTTTTCGAACTGGGCCCCGAGGGCAGACTCACCTATTTCAATGCTGCGGCAGAAGCGATGGCCAGGTCCATGGGGAAGAATCACCCTTCGGAAATCCTTCCTGAAGATGCCAGCGAGGTGGTGGAAGAATGCCTGACGAAAGGCCAAAGCGATCTCCACCGGGAAACCACCATTGGAAATCGAATTCTCTCGTGGTCCTTTTTCCCGATCATCACCAGCCAAGCGGTTCATTGTTACGCGGTGGATATTACTGAACGCCTGAACCTCGAAGGCCAACTTCGGCAATCGCAAAAAATGGAATCCGTGGGGCAATTAGCAGCCGGAGTGGCCCACGATTTCAACAATATTTTAACCATCATTCAGGGTTACTCCAATTTGCTCCTTGATCGCAAGGATATCGACACCACACTTCTCGAACCCCTGGAACAGATCGCAGCCGCATCCGAGCGGGCTGCCAACCTGACTGGCCAGCTTTTGATGTTCAGTCGTAAACAAGTCATCCAGCCTTATGATTTGGATCTCAACGAAGTGATTGCCAACATCACCAAATTACTTGGACGAATTTTGGGAGAGGACATCACCCTGCGCGTCCGGCAGACGCCCGATCTTCCTCACATTTTGGGAGACGCCGGAATGATGGAACAGATCATTATGAACCTGGCGATCAATGCGCGCGACGCTATGTCGAAAGGAGGGGCGATGAGTTTAAGCACCACCGTGGCTGATATCACCCGTTTGCATGTCCAGGTGAATCCAGAAGCCCGGGTCGGTCAGTTTGTTGTTTTGCGGATTTCAGATTCGGGTTCTGGCATCCCTCCAAGGATCATGTCCCGTATCTTCGAGCCTTTCTTCACCACTAAAGAAGTGGGCAAAGGGACCGGCCTGGGCCTGGCGACCGTTTATGGAATCGTCAAACAGCACCACGGCTGGATTGAACTTTTAAGCGAAGTAAATCGTGGGACAACATTCCGCATCTATTTACCAATCAGTTCAAGGCCGATGACCCAGGCGCCAGCGAAAGGACTAACCTATGATGTTCGAGGCGGCAAAGAGACCGTGCTGGTTGTGGAAGATGAACCCGAGTTGCGATCACTGGTGCGCGAAATCCTGCACCATTATGGCTATACGGTGCATGAAGCGGCTTCGGGCCCGGAGGCTATCCCGGTCTGGGAAGAGCATATGGAGCAGATTGACCTGCTGTTAACCGATATGGTTATGCCCGGCCGGTTGAGCGGAAAAGAGATTGCGCAACAGTTCCAAAAGGAGAAACCGAATTTGCGTGTGGTCTACACGACGGGATACAGCGTGGAAGTGATTGGCAAAGATTCCAAAATGAAAAGAGGGGTGAATCTCCTGCAAAAGCCGTATCATCCCCTTGCTTTGGTGAAGGTGGTGCGTGACTGTTTGGACAGTCCGGCCATGATTGCAGACAGTATTTGAAAAAAAGGGCGTGACATTCCTGTGTAACTAAATATATTTCACGGCCTCTGACGACCCTATGGTCTAGCGGTTAGGACACTGCCCTTTCACGGCGGTAGCTCGGGTTCGATTCCCGATAGGGTCGCCATTTATCTATCAACGGGTTACGTTGATAGTGTGCCCCGACGTGCCCGATGGGGGCCGTTTGGATTGCTTCATTTGTCCGATGGTGTAACGGTAGCACAAGGCCCTTTGGAGGCCTTTGTCATGGTTCGAATCCATGTCGGACAGCCAATCTCCGGAACTTCCTTCACCCAAATACTCCTGACCGATGAAGACAAAAAAAACCGCACCTTCTGTGCGGTTTTATGAAAGATCTAAAGGTTAGAACGTCTAGCCGACGACTTTGATTTTACCTTCCCTATGGGCCTTTAGCAGAGCCACGTCCGCATCCACCATCAACCTTGCCAATTCGTTGAAGGTGGTCTTTGGCTCCCAGCCCAATTGCCTTTTGGCCTTGCTGAAATCGCCGATCAGTAATTCCACTTCCGCCGGGCGATAATAAACGGGATCAATGGCCACGTATTTGTTCCAATCCAAGCCGACATGTCCGAAGGCGACATCGAGAAACTCGCGGATGGAGTGAGTCTGGTTGGTGGCAATGACGTAATCGTCGGGTTTGTCCTGCTGGAGCATGAGCCACATGGCTTCGACGTATTCCTTGGCGT
>JAQGOY010000133.1 GCA_028293375.1 Verrucomicrobiales bacterium
GATCATGGAAAATAATGTTCCAGCCGATCTTCCTAAGCTTAAAGTCGATCTATCTAAATTTAAGAGACTTTTCAATTTGCTCCTTTTGGATGAGTTGACTAACTTGAATGAGGGCGCAAAAGTCGAAATGACCGCTTCTTTTGTCGCTCAGGATTCGGGCACAGGCGAGCTTGAATTGGTGATTAAGGATAATGGCCCGGGATTGCCAGAGGAGAATCTTCGTTCCATATTCGATCCTTTTTTCCTTAGAACGGAAAACCCACATGAATTCGGCTTAAATCTCATGGCAGCTTACTTTATTGTCTACCATCACGGCGGGAAAATTCGTGTGCAAAGCTCGAGCAATGCCGGCACAACTTTTGTTCTTAACTTTCCCCTCTCTCCTCCAACCCAAAAAAATCTGGGTAACCAGGATCAGGAATTTATTTCCAAAGTTTTGCTGAATGACCAACTGTGGGAGAAGCTGCTGTCCTCCGCCTAATTTAGCCGCCGTCTTTGCCACTTGGCGTTTGGGTTTGCCAAAAACCCCTCTTTCTGACAATCTCGAACAACTAACGCTTTCTTGTGGGCAGATTGCTCGAAAGCTTTTCGAATGAATACTGCCTTGTTTACTTTTGGCTCGTTCGCCGTCGGTCCTTCAGACGTTCAACATCGTTTGAGGCGAACGCTGCTTGTTGTCGATGATGAAGAAGGCCCACGGCAAGCCTTAAGCATGATATTTCGCGAGGACTACGATGTCCTGCTCGCGTCCAGTGGGATGGATGCCATTGCCCTCCTCAGAGACCATATGGTGGACGCAGCTGTGCTCGACATTCGTATGGGGGGAATGAACGGAATCGAGCTTTTGGAACGCCTGAAGGCCGTTGACCCCACCATCGAAGTCATCATGCTTACTGCCTACGAAACGATTGAGACCATGCGGCAGGCACTTCGTTTTGGAGCCTGCGATTATCTCACCAAACCTTTTGATTTGAATATCATGCGGGCCTCCGTTTCCCGAGCCATGGAACGCCGGTCTCTTTCCGAGGAAATTCGATCAAACCATCAGAAACTTTCGGCCCTGCAACTGGATCTTCAAAAACATGCGCTCCAGGTCGAGCTGAGCAAGGAAAAGGGTCAAATTCACGCCAGTATCGTTCATGACATCAATGGTCCTATGACCATTATCAGTGGGTTCATACAGCTCATCGATGAAAAGCTTGCCCAAGCTTCGACCGTGGAAGGGCCGGAACTTGACCTTCTCAAGGATCGGCTCAAACGGATAAACAGGCAAGTCACCAATTGCATTGAAATCTCGCAGCGCTACCTCAGTTTCATCCGCCATAAAGCTAAATCCGAAAGCCAGATCCAGATTAACCAGGTCTTGGGAGACCTCAATGAGCTTCTAAAAGGACATCCCTCCGCAAAGGGCATGGCTTTGAAAATTCAAACCCTGGATCATGATCTTGCCTTGAATGTAAACGGCACTGATTTATTGCAGATATTGCTGAATCTAAGTGTCAATGCTTTGCAGGCGACTGATCTTCCCCATGAAGTCATTATCGTTCCAGAAGCGATTTATGAAGTGATAGATTTGAATGGCCTGCTGCGGGGGAAACACGACCGGGTTATAAATGCTGAGGGCATGAGAGCCAGCTCCGTATACCTTAAAATTTCTGTCATTGATAATGGCCCGGGCATGTCCTCCGATATTTTGTCCAAACTTTTTATTCCTTATTTCACCACCAAGAAAATCGGCGAAGGAACTGGACTCGGGCTCTCCATAGTGCAGCGATTGGTTCGCGAGGCTCAAGGTGGCCTTTATATTCATTCCGCCCCAGACCAGGGGACTCGCTTTAGTCTGTTTCTTGCACTTTCCTGAAAATGGATGGTGACATTTTTTCGAGTGTTCGCCAAACGACATTCAAATACGAACGCATCCGGTCCATTGGCTCGGGTATTCTTGAATCTGCAGTCACCACCTTCATTCTGCTCATTGCCATTCGAGTCTACTCCGCTTCTGGCCTCTATAAGGGGCTTCTTGCGGGCGGGGCCAGTCTCGGTTTTCTCATTTCTCCACTTGTCGTTCACCTCGCGGAGGTTAGAAAATGGAAAACTTCTCATGGCGCTGCCTACTTCACTTTAGCGGGGGGTTTTGGTTTTCTCATCGCTGCCCCGCCCCATAGCTTTCTCCTCTTTTTTTTGGGTTCACTCCTGGGTTTGGCCGCCAGTTCTGCCGTCGTTCCTTTGCTGACTCAAATGTACCAGGAGAATTACCCTGCCGCCGAGCGTGGATTGCTTTTCTCACGAACTTTCATGTTGCGAATAGGCGTCGCTGCGTTTTCCAGCCAGTTGCTCGGATTGGTTCTGGTTCATCCCATGGGCAGATCGGTGTATGTGCTGATCCTTTTTGGCGCTGCCTGTTTCTTGTCGGCCTGGTGTCTGTTGCAATGCCCATCCACTGTCCTTCATATTCCTGTCCAGAATAGTTTTCTCAAGAATTTTGCCCTTCTCAAAACCGATCCCCTTTTCCGTATCACCATGATCTGTTGGATGTTTCTCGGAACCGGCAACCTCATGATGATCCCCATGCGGGTGGAAATGCTTGCCAACCCTGGTCATGGAATCCCTCTCTCCGTTCCGGAAATTGCCATGCTTTGCGGTGTAATCCCTAATCTGGCAAGACTGCTGATGAGCCCTCTTTGGGGGTGGCTCTTCGACAAAATGAATTTTTTTCGTCTACGCGTGATTCTAAATATTTGTTTCGCCACCGGAATTTTGGCGTTTTTTACAAGCCGATCGACATCTGGGCTAATAATCGGAGCGCTTATTTTTGGCGTTTCAACGGCCGGGGGAGATGTGGCCTGGAGTTTGTGGGTAACGAAATTCGCTCCACCGGAGCGAGTCGCTGGTTATATGTCCGTTCATACCTTTGCCACAGGCGTACGGGGTGTTGTAGCGCCGGTTCTCAGTTACTTTCTGATTTCTTTCTGCTCCATTCAGGCGATAGGATTAGTTTCGGTATGCCTGATCATGATCGCAACCGTCCTTTTACTGATGGAGATTAGAAAAGGATACTGGTCCGATTCACACGCGTCAGGACTTGTTAATTAACATCCCACTCCCCTTGAGCGGGTGTTTCCGGAACAAAGTTTTTGTAAATCGAAAGGCCTTCTTTCACGACAGACATGCTCACGGAATCCACTATCTGATAATATCGATTTCTTTCCGCGTGCAGGTTGTCAAGGGCTTCCGCCACGGTCTCAAAACTGTCCAGGTAGTCTTTAAAACCTCCCAAAGCTCTTCCGACATAAAAAGTATAAACAAGGTAGCGATGCGTTGGCATAATACTATCGAGAAACTGATAGCAAGTGCCATACCGACGTGAAAATCAGGGATTTACCCCGGTTGCAGGTCAACTCGTTTTAAACTAAAGACACTTTGTCCGTGAATAGGACAACAGGAGTTCCAAAACCGTTTTAAATCGAAAGGCTTGCTTTCCTCACTGGCTCTGTTGGGTTCTTGCTCGCGAAGTCCGTTTTTCGCGGCTCGGCATTAACGAAAAAATTGCAATCATCCAAATTTCGGCCCGGGATTTGCTGCAAAACCACATGGAAGCTTGACTGAATCTCACTTTGCGATAATTTGTCACCCCTTGAGTCAGAAATTCCGTTTGCGTGAATTGTTTTATTAACAAGTTGGAATTGGTTTGCTTATCTGCGGTCAGTGGCATTCTTGTCGCCGCGAACGGTCATGCTGCCGAAGTCAGCTCCTTTGGAGTTGGTAGTATGGAATCCGTTGATTCTACCTCCACTTTTCCACGGTTCACCCATGCTGGTCTGCATTACAAAATGTTAGATGTCCATGCCGGCCTCGCTGTCACCGCCACTTATGATGAAAACCTCAATCTTGTCAGGAGCAATAAATTGAGTGATTTTGTTTTCTCCCTGAATCCGCTTTTGAGCATAAGGATGGCAGATCCTGCCGAGGCGGAACCATCGAAAAGTCTCGGCCTGACTTACACTCCCTCAATCGAGCGCTATTTGTCACAGTCTTCACTCGATAGAATGAATCAAGGGGTCAACTTTGCTGCCCTGCTTCCCATGCCGCGCCTCCGGTTAGGCATCACGCAGTCTTTTACTGACAATAGTTCCCCCGTCGTGGATGTGCAGCGTCGCGTCAACACTCAGACTTATGGAACAATGTTGAGTTCATCTTATATTCTAAGCGAAAAGACCAGCTTTGAAGTCAACGGAAACTACAATTTGTCCCAAAATGAGGGCCTCGTTTCGACCGAGGAATATCTGAACCAGAACTGGCTCAATTATGTCGTTACTCCTAAAGTCTCCGCATCTTTGGGCTTGGGTTTAGGCCTGAACAAGACCGACCAGGGAGACGACCAGCGTTTGATGAACCTGCTTCTTCGTTCAAGCTATCGCCTTGCCGAAAAAGTCAATGTATCAATAAGTGCTGGTGCCGAGGTTCGTGATTACAAAACGGGGGGCATGGCCGTCGACCCTGTTTTCTCTGCATCAGCCAGATATCGACTAAGCGAAAACTCAGGTATTTCTTTCACCGCATCCCGCGAAACCCATGCTTCTGTGGCTTTGGTTCGTCAGAATTATACTTCCACGGGATTTAATTTGGATCTCTATCAGAAACTCTTTGATCGCCTGAGTGGAACTATCGGGTTCGGTTATGATAACCTGGATTATCAATCGACTGCGGCCTCTCTTGCGAAAACTCGTTCCGATAGCCTCATTTCTGCAAATCTGGCAGCCACATGGAGTTTTACCGATTCCTTACGATCCACCTTTGCCTACACCTTTCGCAATAATACCTCCACCGATGATCGCCTGAATGTTCACGAATCGGTGATTTCAATTTCGACCTCCTATCTCTATTAGTATGAAAACGTTATTGATATTATTTGCTGCCTTGCTGGCCATTGCTCTTCCCACGCACGGCGCCGATTCCGCAGGTCCCGTTTCAACGGAAAAATCCTCCACGGATGGAAGGCCTGTCGCCAGAAGCTACGTTCTCAAACCGAATGACGTCGTCCTGGTCACTGTTTTTGGTGAGCCGGAATTACAAGCCAGGGAAAAAATCGAGGCCGATGGCTACATTCGCTTTCCCTACCTGGAAAAGGTTTTCATTGCCACCAATACGGTCGATCAAGCTATACAAAAATTCGAGAAATTGCTCAAAGACGGCTACTTGGTCCATCCCCAGGTCAATATTACTCTTATTGAATCCGCTAAGAAAACCGTTACCATTCTCGGTTTTGTCTCCAAGCCCGGTCCTTATCCTCTGGACGAAGAGGGGATCCCTATACTTGACGCCATCGGGTTTGCCGGAGGCATCAGCAATTTAGGCACGTTAAATAAAGTTACGCTTGTCCGTGCCGGGCAGTCTAAACCACAGCTTTTTAAACTTCAAAAAATGCAGGACGACGGGCAAGCTCTCCCCAAGGTCTACCCCGGCGATAGAATCAATGTGGGTGAGAGAACTTTTTAACTCTTTTTAGAATGTCGCAAAATAATTCACCTCAAAATAGCCCTCTCCGCCCACGTCGCGCCGACCATTTAGTCCAAAATTCCGGATTCGATTTTGCGGCCTTGTTTCACGCCATCCTGGAAAAAGCGTGGCTCGTTCTCTTGATTTTTGTCGTCTCCATATTTGCCACCGCTTCTTATTTGCACAGGGCTCCTATTCTCTACCAGGCTACCGCCACCATTCAAATCGATCAGGAAGACTCTAAAGTTTTTGCCACAACCTCAAGAATGGGAGAAATGGACACCAGGAGTCTCGAAGTCCTAAGAACCATCGAACAAACCCTTAAGAGCACCACCCTGGTTCGTAGCGTTGTTGAAAGCAACAAACTCTACACTCTTCCCGCTTTCGGCGGTCGGCCTGATTCGCCTCCCAGTGACGTGGAGAATTTAATTGGAGCAGTCTCGTCAATGACCGACGTGAAACTGCGCAAAGGAACCCGCCTTATCGATATCCTTGTCATTAGTAAACAACCTCAAATTGCCCAGCTCGTGGCCAACTCAGTTGTTACAAACTACCTGATACAAAATGCGCAGGGCTTTAGGAGTTTCCTGGATGACGCACAGGTCATCCAGACCAACAAAGCTAATGAACTGGAAAATCAGCTCAAAGCAGCAGAGATCGCATTGCATGCCTATTCTGAAGAGGTAAAAACGGTCTCCCTCGATACAAAAACTGTCAGTACCGAGCAATCCACTCTGGCTACCTATAATCAAAAACTCACCGAGGCACGATCTGCTCGTCTTAAACTCGAGTCCGATTTTGCTCAAATACAAAAACTCGGGACCAACGTTGAAGCTTTGCTCTCCATCTCCGAAGTGGCGGCAAACTTCGCAGTGATCGAAGCTAAGAATAACGTCAATAAATATAAAGAAGCGTTTGCTAGTATCACTAATCGTTATGGCCCGAAGTTGCCCCAGTACAGAATCGCTGAAAAGCAACTCGAAGACGCAAAACAAAACCTTCATGATTCAGTCCTTGGAATTCCAGTGGTGATTAAGCGGACACTCGAAAGCGCTTTGGCAGCTGAAAAAGAATTGGAAAAGCTGCTGGAAGCACAGGAAAAGATTGTTTCTGATCTCAACCAAAAAGCCATTCACTACCGTGAACTGCAACGCAACGTTGATTCGCTCCGAACAACTTACGACCTGGTCGTTGCCAGAATGAGAGAAACTGATCTCACCAGAGAAGGGGCTAGCACCAAGATTAAAATCGCCCAGGTAGCTGAATTACCAAGGGCTCCCTTTTCTCCAGTTCCAAAAAGAATTTGGACTCAGGGCATTTTGGGTGGTCTGTTTGCAGGCATCTTGTTTGCCATCGGGATTAATTCTTTGGACTCCACTTTTAAAACGGTGGACCAGGTCGAAGAACACCTGGGTCTCCCTGTGCTTTCCGCCATCCTCCAAATGCGAGAGAGAAATGCGGACGGCACCGCTCTGATCGCTGCAGAAAATGCAAAATCCGCCGGAGCGGAGGCGTTCCGATCTTTGCGCACAGCATTGTCCATGCTAGGAAAAGCCGAAGGGCGGCGTACTTTTCTTTTCACCAGCGCCTTGCCGCAGGAAGGTAAGACTTTTTGTTCAGTCAATTTTGCTGCCTCATTGGCTCAGCAAGGTCTCAAAACTCTGATTATTGATGGTGACTTGCGACGGCCCGCTGTCGAATTGGCCCTCCTCGGCAAAAGGACAAAGTTACCTGGCGTCACGGATTTCCTCACCGGCCAGAAAAAGCTCAACGAAATTATTCAGTCCACAACCATGGAGAGCTTGTCCTATATTTCTGCAGGCACCACGGCTCCAAATCCTGCCGAACTCCTGGCTCAAAACGGAATCAACAGTTTGATTGAGGAAGCACTGCTTCGTTTTGACCGCGTCGTCGTTGACTCGGCTCCTATCCACGCCGTAAGTGATACTCTTTTAATGTTGGATAGGATCCAGACAGTGTGTCTCGTGGTCCGGGCCGGCAAGACAGCCCGGCGCGGCGTTGCCCGTGCGGTTCAAATCCTGCAGGGAGTTGAAGCTCCCATGGGAGGTATCATTCTGAACAGGCTTCCAAGACGGCGCGGCCCCGGGTATTATTACAACTCTTATTACGATTACTCTTACAAAGATAAATATGGCGAAAAAGGAGTTTATGGCGCTTAGTTGGCCGACTTTCGCCCCGGCTTTTGCCAGGCAATCATTCTGTTAAACAGGTTGCATTGACACCCTGATGGAATTGAGCCAACGCGTTATTGATCGCTGATAGCCTTGGCTTTATCCACCGTTAATACGCTGGCTATCGCACAGAGCCCCACAAAAAGCAGTTGAATCGAATAAATCTGAAGGGGAAAATCATATATCGCCTGCAGTAAGCATCCTCCAATGGAAATGAGCAATCCATTGGATAAGCATGGCTTCAAATAAAAGCAGGCCTCTTTCTTCTTAGTCCCCCAGAGGGCGCGGATGAACATCGTCACAGAAATCAGCAACCCAACTCCTCCCCAGGTTATAAAATATTCCATCCAGTCGTTATGTAGTTGAGCTGGCCAAAATTCCTTGTCGCTCTTGCGGTAAAGTTGAAACAGCACTTCGAACGACCCAGGCCCGGTCCCAAAAAAAGGGTATTCTTTGGCCATTTGAAACGCGCTTTCGTACATGGTTTTTCTCACCATGGTCGAAGCTTCAGGAGTATCAGCAAGACGTTGAACGAGCTGTGGCAGGACAATCCACGAGAGAAGGCCAAGAACAAGGAGGACACTCAGTCCGGGTAGGATGATTCGTTTGCCCGACCATGATTTGCTCCACCGTGAAATGTAAAAAAGCAGGCCTCCCATCATAATTCCCATGGCGAGTATACTTCCACGGCTTACCGATATAATTACACCCGCGATGGAGGCTAGGCCCAGGGGAACGAACATTTTAAAGCCAAATCTGCGAGTTTGAGTTATTTGGCTACGCTTCCAGCATACCCAGGCTACTGACACGGCTACCGGCCATATCATATTTAAATATTGAGCTGCATTCGAACGATAGGCATATGGCCCGAATTGAGAAATCGCCTCTTTGTGGATCCTCGGCTCCACCAACCAAAGCAGTTTCGAAGTGTTCGATGAGCGTTGTATAATAGCCTCAAGGGCTAGAGCCGCCCCGTTAACCACGATCACTGTTATTAATCGGGAAAGTCGCGCGGGAAGCTGGTATCCTCGTGAGAAGCACTCAGGACAATCTGTCGAATCGAACGGGCTTCTTAAAATCCAACCTCGAACCGTCCAAAAAAACACGGTTAGGCCGAAATAAATACGCAGGGAATTTTGAGAAGCCTGCAAGTCGTAAGTAGCCGGTAACCAGGCCAAATGTGGCAGATAAATGAATGCACCAGTGGAATAATCATAAATGGCCCTTGCGTTCCATATGGAAAGCCAGGTGTAAACCAAAAATGCGATATTTAAAGCGACAAGTTCCCACGGAAAGGCAATTCTTTTTCTCCTATGTGCAAAGATCCCGTAAACCGAGGACGCTAGGTCAAAAACAAGAAAAACGCAAAGTCCCAGGGAACACTGAAACATGACTCGTAAAGACCACGCCTCAGTTGTTCCGAATGCCCAGACTGAGAACACCAGCATGAAATAGATCAACAGCTCTAGAATTGGGTCCAGTTTGAACAACATGTCGTGAATAAATGAGTCCCGATTTCCCGGCCTTAATCGAGCTTTAGTTGCGCAAAAGCCTCTCTTTCCTGTAAATTCTTCTTTTAAAACGCCAGACGTTATGACAAAAATTTGTCGGAATAGGGCCACTCTGCCCTTTGGCATAAGTATTGACAATGTCCTCGTGATCAATAAGATCGTCTGGAATTAGAAGGTTAGGGAAAAGAAATCGAAAAACTGAAAACTATGAAAAGCCTCTTTAGCTTGCTGGGATGCGCGGCCTTGGCGCTCGCTGTATCTGAATCGCACTCGTCCGCCACCATCGTGTTTAACAACACTACGGGTGATCTTGGAAAAGACTTTGTCGTCCCCACATCAGTCGAAGTAGGTGACGAAATTAAATTGAGTACGGGTGCGTCTGCCATTCTGACGAACTTCAACTTCCAATATTTCCTGACTGGCACCACTACGGGAAATGAGTCTGCTCGTGTTCGTTTCTACAAAAATGACGGTGCACCTTCCAGCGCTGGCCCTAATACCCCTAGCACTGTCCTATTTGATAGTGGTTTCTTTCATATCGACCCCACTACCCGGTTGGTTTTGACTTTTGACAGTAGCGTTGGCGCTCCTTTCCCACTCGTTGTTCCAAACGACTTCACTTGGAGTATTGTATTTAATAACCTTGATCCCGCTGGCACTGCTGGCCTGACTCTTTATAACCCTCCTAGCGTGGGACTTGATTCCGCTGAATATTGGGATAAAAGCAGCGGCAGTTGGGTCTTGAAGAGCGCAGCTAACGGTAGCTCCATCAATTTCGCCGCTCAAGTTCAGGCCGTTCCAGAACCCGGCACTTTCGCATTGATTGGCCTTGCTGGTTTAGGTTTGGCCGCAGCACGCCGCTTCCGCAAGAACTAAGTTAACTTTTACTTTGAGCGCGATGGATCTTTCCATCGCGCTTTTTTATTTCTTGAGACGTACCTACGCCGGTCGTCATCGAACACAACCCGAGGTCGCTGGCCTTGGGAAAACAATCGAAATAAGTACCCCGGTGCGGCTTTCAGTCAATCCAAATGACCCATATAAAGTGACTGAAGCACCATCGCCCTTCATTTGCAGTTTCGGCTTGTTTCAGGCTTGTGGCGATTGCCTGAAACGGAAACCATCAGTTGAATGAACTTATCGCTCAAAAATCAAACGGCAGTTGTCACTGGCGCAGGTCGTGGAATCGGAAGAGCCATTGCGCTACGCTTTGCAGAAGCAGGAGCAGACGTGGTTTGCATTTCCCGGACTCTCGAGAACGCTTCTGCAGTGGCCGCAGAGATTTCGGCCCTTGGCAGGAAGTCCTGGGCTCACTCCGTGGATGTCGCTGACTCCAGGGCCGTCGCCGAAATAGGAGTTCAAATCCAGAACGAGGTGGGTAAAGTGGACCTTCTTGTCAATAACGCAGGAGTTACTCGGGATGGGCTTCTAATGCGAATGAGTGACGAGGATTGGGATATTGTAATAAATACCAACTTAAAAGGAGCTTTTTCCTTTACCAAAGCGTTCACACGCTCCTTCTTGAAACAACGTTCGGGTAAGATAATTAATATTGCTTCCGTTATTGGTTTGATTGGCAACGCCGGACAGTGCAATTATGCGGCCAGCAAAGCGGCTCTTATTGGCTTTACCAAATCGGTCGCCCGTGAGTTGGCTTCAAGAGGAATTTGCGTCAATGCCATCGCACCAGGGTTTATTGAGACGGACATGACTTCTTCTTTGGAAGAAAAAATGCGAGCCGAACTGCTTGGCCGAATACCCTTAACTACCTTTGGAAAAGCTGATGATATCGCTAACGCAGCGCTCTTTTTGGCCAGTCCGATGGCTAATTACATTACCGGGCAGGTTTTGACCGTCGATGGTGGCATGGTAATGTAAAATAATCACTGGACGGAACGAGAGCGAATAGTTAGAGAAGAACCAGCAATATTAAAAAAGACAACTGGCTTAGGCGAATTTTTAGGTTCGTACCCTATTTGACAGCCGTAGCTACAAAGATTAAAAACGGAGAATAACATGGCTGCTGAAAAAACAATCGAACAAAGAGTTAAAGAGATCATCGTGGAACAACTCGGCGCAAGCGCCGATCAGGTTACCCCGGAAGCAAAATTTATCGAAGATCTTGGTGCTGATTCGTTGGACACCGTTGAGCTCGTCATGGCACTCGAAGAAGAGTTCGGCCATGAAATTCCAGATGAACAGGCTGAAAAACTTCAGAGCGTCGGAGATGTTATCAAATACATCGAAGAGACTTCCAAATAATTGATTGTTTTTAAAAAGGGGCAGCTGGCCGGGAGCCCAGTCTGCCCTTTTAGTTTTTATGTCCAATTCGACCGAACGTAGAGTTGTCATCACGGGGTTGGGTGTTGTTTCTTCCCTTGGGCAGAACATTGATGCCTTTTGGAAGAACATTATCGGTGGACACTGCGGTATAGACAGAATCAGCTTGTTTGATGCTTCTAACTTCGATTGCCAAATTGCGGCGGAAGTCAGGGATTTTGATCCGAATCCTGCCTTTCCATCCCCCAAGGATGTCCGCCGTAGTGACCGGTACACCCAATTCGGCGTTTTCGCCGGCTACAAAGCACTCCTCGACTCCGGTTTGGATCTAAAAATCGAAGACCTTAATGAAATAGGCGTTTTTATAGGATCTGGTATCGGCGGCCTTCATACCACGGAAGAACAACATAAAATTTATCTGAGCCGGGGTCCCGGAAGACTCTCGCCCTTCATGATTCCGATGTTAATCCTGAACATGGCCTCAGGTCTGTTCTCGATGTATTACAAGCTCAAAGGACCAAACGTTGCCACCTGTTCCGCCTGCGCCACCGCGACCCATGCCATCGGCGAAGCTTGGAGAACCATCAAAATGGGGGATGCCCAGGTAATGTTCGCAGGCGGCACCGAAGCCACCATTGTCCCGTTGGGGATTGGAGGGTTCTGCGCTATGAAAGCCATGAGTACCCGGAATTCTGATCCGAAACACTCCTCCAGGCCGTTTGACGTCGGTCGGGATGGTTTCGTCATGGGAGAGGGAGCAGGGGTCATCGTTCTTGAGGATCTCGATCATGCTAAAAAGCGCGGAGCCCGCATCTATTGTGAAATCCTGGGTTATGGCAACACGGCTGATGCCAACCATATGACCGCCCCATCCCCTGAAGGGGAAGGCGCAGCTCGCTGCATGAAAATGGCTTTGCGTTCAGCGCGGCTTAATCCGTCTGACATCAGTTACATCAACGCCCACGGCACGTCCACCCCGCAGGGAGATATTTGCGAAACCCAAGCCATTAAATCGGTTTTTGGCGAACAAGCTTACAAGGTGGCAGTGAGCTCAACCAAGGGCGCTACAGGCCATATGCTTGGTGCCGCTGGGGCTGTAGAAATGGCTATTTGCGCCAAGGCAATAGAAACGGGCATAGTCCCTCCTACCATCAATCTGGAAAATCCTGACCCTCTTTGTGATTTGGATTATGTTCCTCACGTCGCCAGGCAAATGCCCGTGGATGCCATCATCAATAATTCTTTCGGTTTCGGTGGTCATAATGCCACCATCATCGCCCGAAAATTTGTAGGGTAGTTGAATGATGAATCCATGATGAAAAAAATAATTTTTCCAGTACTGGTAACTGTACTCTTGGCCAGTTGTAAGTCAGCTTCCCCAACGGGGAACACCACTTCTATTTATCAGACCAATTATCATGGATGGAGTGGTTCTTTCGTGCTGCGTAACGGCAAGGTGGAAGCAGTGGTAGTTCCGGCGATAGGGAGAGTCATGCAGTTTCGGTTCGCGGGTGAAACAGAGGGTCCTTTCTGGGAAAATAAGGCATTCGAAGGCCGCTCTCCAAATCCAACCTCCAGCGAATGGGGAAATTATGGTGGAGACAAGACTTGGCCCGCTCCGCAGGGCGAGTGGCAAAAAATTACCAAACGCGGATGGCCTCCGCCGCAAGCGTTCGACTCCATGGCTGTATCCGCCAGCGAACAAAAGGGGGCCCTGGTGCTGGAGTCTCCTGTCGACCCCCATTTTGGCATCAAGACGATTCGAACCATCCAACTGGCTAAATCCAGCTCGCAGATGACAATAGTTACCGAGTATGTGAAAGTCTCAGGGGAGCCTTCTAAAGTAGCTATTTGGACAATCACCCAGCTTAAAGATCCTTTGAAAGTCAGTATTCCTGTTAGCCCCCTTAATGGCCTCGTCTTCAATAACCAATCGCAGAAGATGCCGGCAGACTGGAACGTGGGAAAAAATGAAATGACCTTTACTCGGGGAAAATCAGACCCCTCGAAAGTCGGGGCCTACGGTGATTTTCTTCGCTGGACCGATGGCAAAACTAATCTGCAGATAGATTCACCTCGGCAAAACGGAGGTGATTACACCGATGCAGGAAGCAGTATCGAAGTTTACACCAGTCCGGATCCTCTTCCTTACGTTGAATTGGAATTGCTGAATCCCATGCACACGTATTCCATTGGAGACCATTATTCAAAGACAAACGTTTATACGTTGTCCCGCTAGCGCCGTGCCTCCGAACCATATACCTGCTACTTATTCCTGTTTAAAAGATAAGTGGCCAGCGCTTCCAGGGCATCCCCTTTTGACTTGAAAGGTTTTAAACTGGCAAAGGCCTGGCTCGTGAGTTTCTCGGCTATTTTGCGGGAACGATTCATTCCTACAATGGATGGGTAGGTGGCTTTCTTCGAAGCGGTGTCCTTGCCTGCAGTTTTCCCAAGTTGTTCGCTTGTCTGAGTGACGTCCAGGATGTCGTCAATAATCTGGAAAGCTAACCCAACATGATAACCGAAATCGGTTAGGGCTTTCAATTGGTTGCTTGTACAATTGGCGCCCATCCCGCCCAACCTTGCTGAGCAACATAGCAGGGCTGAAGTCTTCCGCTCATGGATGTACTTCAGTTGTGCGGCCGAGGTTTTTCTGCCCTCTCCCTCCAGGTCGGCGACCTGCCCCGCAATCAGCTGAAGTGATCCTGATGATTTCGCCAGCTCGAGAACCAGGTCCCGGTGAGAATAACGCGATGTTCCCGGTGCGTGCGTTAAAATTTCGAAAGCCTGGGTCAACAATGCATCACCTGCCAGCACCGCAATGCCGTCGCCAAAAACCTTGTGGTTTGTTAATTTACCTCGGCGGTAATCATCATTGTCCATCGACGGCAAATCGTCATGTATAAGTGAATAAGTATGGATACATTCCACGGCGCAAGCCATGGGCATGGCCTCGTCCTGGGTTCCGCCGCACGCCTCGGCCGCTGCCAGGCACAACGCCGGTCTCATCCGCTTCCCACCCGCAAACAGCGAATACCGCATCGCCTTGTGAATTGTGGACGGCTTGGTCTTTTCCGAAGGAAGAAACTTTCCTAAAGCTCCATTCACCGCCTCTGTTTTGGTATTTAGATAATTCTGCAGGTCAAAACCAGCCATACGTTGCGACTTTTGTAGTGGAAAGCAGGAGGATTGCGCAAGCTGGATGTGCGCTCCATCCGGCATGCCTACCCATAATTCAATAGCTTGATGCTCACAGAATAAAATCCAGTTGCGGATTGTTTTGCAGCCCAAATACTCTGGGCCTCGCCGGTTCCGCTCACCGCCACTTCGTCGAGACCTCCATCCAGGCTCAATGCAAAATTTGCCATGCTCCAGGAATCGGTCAACTTCTCTCGATATTGAAGTTCATAAACAGCATTTGGAAATGTGGGAAAGTCCAATCTAACTCTGGGCCCGCTTGTTCCAGTCATCACTGTTAAATCCACATTGTACCCCAGTTTTGGCACCTGTACGGCTAACGTGTCATTTCCATCGAAACTTATTTCGTAGCGGGGCAACGCCTGGATGGTCGGCCCTCTTAGCACCGATCCATCAATGTCGTACATCGAATTATGGCAACGGCACAGGATGCCAAAGTTGTCGGGCGTGTAGGACTCCACCATGCATCCTGCATGTTGGCATTGCGTGGTCATTGCATAAAAAATTGTCCCCACTCCGCGATTGATCATCACCGGGTAGAACATTCCGTCCGGGCCAAAAAGGTCGGAAGGATTAATCCCAAATCGAAACGAGCCCCTGTCGCTTTGAAGGCCGGGAAAGTCGCTGATATGTACCCGTATAAGCCCGCTGGTATTTGCAGTATTGGGCACGATTTGAGCAGACAAATCGTTGATCACTTTTATCCTGCCAATAATAGAAACGGCTCCGCCGATCGCTAATGTGCGAACGAAGTGTCGACGGCTCCCGGATGATAACTGCATAAATTCTCTGCCTGATTGTAAGTCAGAGACGGGTTTTGTCGAGGTCCGGGGGCTGCCAGCTCCTTTGTTTCTTTTTTTTTCATTTCAATCCTGTTATCAACTCCTTATTCCGCGCCATCATATGAGATTAAAATCGATTCGCCTTGTTTTGGGAACCTGGATTCTCGTCGCGTGCACTTGCCAGGCCGCCAATTGGCCTCAATGGCGGGGACCTTTTTTTGACGGTTCTACCACTGAAAAAAACCTTCCCTCTCAGTGGAGCACCGAGGAAGGTGTGGCCTGGAAAACTCCACTTCCTGGATTTGCCGGTTCGACTCCGGTCATCTGGAACGATGACGTTTTTGTTACTTCGCCGGATTCCTCCAAAAATCTCAATCTTTTATGCCTCTCTGCGAAGGATGGGAAAATAAAGTGGCAGAAAGAAATCGCCGTGGGGGATCGTAATGAAGGTAGGAATAACATGTCATCCCCGTCTGCTGCCACGGACGGTAAAAAGGTAATCGCCATGTTCGGCACGGGAGACTTGGTTGCCTATTCCGTTGGGGGCAAGGAACTTTGGGCTCTGAACCTGGCCCGTAAGTACGGTCGCTTTTCCATCATGTGGCTTTATGGGTCCACTCCTCTGCTGATGGACAATAAACTATATGTACAAGTGCTGGAGAATAATGATCCCTCCGGTTACCCTCATGCCGTTGACGATAAACCCACCCGTCAATCGTACATACTCTGTCTTGAGGCCGAGACAGGGAAAGAGATTTGGCGGCACATTCGCCAGACGGACGCAATCGTCGAGGCACAGGAATCTTATTCGTCCCCTGTTCCCCTAAAAGTAGGTAACGATTTACAATTGGTGGTTATCGGAGGAGATTATGCGACAGGCCACGATTTCAGAGACGGCAGGGAACTATGGCGGCAGGGAGGCCTCAATGAACGGCATGAAAAGTTTTGGCGGCTGGTCCCTTCCCCAACTCCGGGTGACGGAGTGATTTTTGTTGCCGCCCCCAGGAAAGATCCAGTTCTTGCCATAAAACCCGGCAGTGGTGGCTCCAGTGCCGAACTGCTGTGGAAATTCAAAGAGTTCCCTTCGGATTGCCCAACCCCGCTTTATTACCAACATCAACTGTTTGTCCTTGATGGCGATAAATACATGATGACTTGCCTCGACCCCAAAACCGGCGGAAAAAAATGGCAGGGCGAAATGGGTATACGGGAGATTTTTCGCAGCTCGCCTACAGGGGCCGATGGCAAAATTTATTGCGTTAGCGAAAAGGGCACCGTGGTGGTGCTCGAGGCCGGTCCTGAATTTAAAATTCTCGCCACCATAAAGCACAATGACGAGCCGGTGCGCGGTTCCATCGCCGTGGCAAACGGCCATTTGTTTATTCGTGGAGGTAAAAATCTTTGGTGCATCGGTCCTAAATAGTTGTGGAACTCCCTTACAAAGTCGCAACCTTGCTTTACTGTTTTGATGAAGCTGACAACGTTCTTTTGTTGGAGCGGTATCAGGAACCCAATCTTGGCTTGTGGAGCCCATGCGGGGGAAAATTGAATACATCCACTGGTGAATCGCCTTACCAATGTGCGATTCGTGAAGCCAGTGAAGAAATAAGTCTTTCTTTACGTCCACAGGATCTGCACCTGGCAGGGATCGTCAGCGAGGCGGGCTACGAAGGCAACAGTCATTGGCTGATGTTTTTGTTTGAGGTCCTTCCCAAACTAAAAGCCTTGCCTGCTCCACACCGCGAAGGTCGTTTTGCGTTCTTCAATAGAACTGAATTGGATGGACTTTCCATACCGGTAACCGATCGCGAAACCATTTGGCCTCTTTTTTGGAAGAATCGCGGCGGCTTCTTTTCTGCTCATTGCCGCTGCACTTCTGCTTCCACGAGCTGGGCAGTTGAGGAACAGCGCCCCCTAACCGAGCAGGCTTAAGAATTGGCTTTCGTTCAGGATATGGACCCCAAGTTTTTGTGCTTTCTCAAGCTTGCTTCCAGCGTCCTCACCAGCCAGCACATAGTCCGTTTTCTTGCTCACGCTTCCACTCACTTTTCCTCCCGCCGCTTCAATTTTTTCTGTTGCCTGTTCCCGGGTCAAGGTGGGAAGCGTTCCAGTCAGCACCACAGTTTTTCCCGAAAGTGGCCCCGAAGTCACTAGAGCCCGTTCTTTGTAAAGAGCTGATTTGAAATTGAGCCCTGCTTTTCTTAATCGTTCAATCAATTGCTGGTTTAGTTCCTCCCGAAACCAGGCATGCAAACTTTGAGCGATAACGGCGCCCACATCGTCGATCTCGTTCAATTGCTCCACACTTGAGGCGGCCAGATCATCAAGATGTGCGAAATTTCTTCCAAGCGATTTTGCCCCGCCCGCCCCCACGTGAAAAATCCCCAACCCAAACAGCAGCCTCCAGAGGTCTCTGCCTTTGCTGATCTCGACTCCTTCTAAAAAATTCCGCGCAGATTTTTCTCCCATCCGTTCAAGGGTTAACAAGCGCTCCATGGTCAAGGAGTACAGATCGGAAACATCCTTGACCAGGCCATGCTGAACCAGTTGTCTAGCCATCACCTCTCCCCCTCCTTCAATATCCATCGCTCCTCTGGCGCACCAATGCTCGATTCTTCCCCGCATTTGGGCCGCACAGAAATAATTTGTGCATCGCAAGACAGCGCCGGATTCTCCCGCCTGCATTTCCTTGGATACTTTACCGCCACATTCCGGGCAACTGCTCGGAAAGAGAAATGGGACTGCTCTGTCAGTTCTTTTTTCCAGAACAACCCGTACCACGGCAGGTATGACTTCACCTGCTTTCTCGATGACTACCGTGTCTCCGGCCCGCACATCCTTTCGGCGAAGTTCATCTTCATTGTGGAGCGTGGCTCGTGAGATTGTGCTTCCAGCGAGGAAAACCGGCGTCAGTTCAGCGACCGGTGTGAGCGCTCCGGTTCTTCCCACTTGTATGGAAATAGAATGCAGGAGAGTTTCAGCCTGCTCAGCCGCGTATTTATAAGCCATTGCCCATCTGGGTGCCTTCGAGGTAACCCCACTTCTTTCGCGCAATGCCAGATCGTTGAGCTTGATCACAGCCCCGTCAGTTTCGTAACGGAATGTTTTTCGCAAAGTATCCAACTCGTGAATCGCAGTCAGCACTTCATCGATATTTTGGCAAACCCAGAGCCGCTCCGGCGTTTTGAATCCAGAATTGTTTAGCCACTCCAGCCATTTCTGGTGATTCGAAATTGGAGTATACCCCGAACTATGGCCGATGCCATAAAAGACAGCATCCAGCGGTCGTTGCGCCACCAACTTGGAATCAAGCTGTTTGAGTGATCCCGCAGCCGCGTTTCGCGGGTTCGCGAATGTTTCCTCCCCCGCTGCGACTCTTTCCGCGTTCACCTTGGCAAATCCTTGCTTTGGAAAGTAAACTTCCCCCCGGACCTCCAGGATTTTTTTCGCTCCAGTAATACCTGCATCGAAGTGAAGGGCTAACGGAATGCTTCGAATCGTCTTTAAATTGGCCGTGATATCGTCACCCGTTGTTCCATCCCCCCGGGTTGCGCCGATCGTCAATCGATCATTCTCGTATCTCAAATTGACCGCTACTCCATCGATTTTCGGTTCGACGGTGAAAATTAGTTTCTCGTTTGGTAACAACTTCTGCAGTCGGTTTGCAAAATCTCTAACCTCACCTTCGGAATAGGTATTGTCCAGGCTCATCATCGGCGTCAAATGAGGGGCTGGGGAAAACGAGGAAAGCGCTTTTCCACCCACCTTCTGGGTCGGTGAATCAGAGGTCATGAGGTCAGGGAAGGCTTTCTCCAGATCGACCAGTTCCCTGTAAAGACGGTCATATTCCTGGTCCGAGATTGCCGGGTTCGCCATCACATAGTAGGCGTGGTCATGAATTCTTAATCCATGGACTAATTTTATGTGTCTGGCTTCTGCCTCGGAACGTTCCATCACGGCAAAAAAAGTGTTTTCTCCTCTTCAGTCAACCAAAATGCGATTCACTCCCTCCAAACCTCTATTTTAAATTCCCCAGGTTATACGAAGCGAGCTCGCGATTGTCTCTCACGTAAAGATGCTGGTTGGCGAAGGCCGGAAAATTCCAGTTTTTACCGCAGATTTGGATCTGACCCAGTTCGTCATACTTCTCTGGATTTGCTGCCAGCAAATAAAGAATTCCTTCGTCGGTAAGACTGATGAGCCGCTGTTGAACCGCGATGGTAGAAGAGTTTTCTTTGCCGAATCCAGGAGCGGACCACAACAGTTTTCCAGTCGCCACGTTGATCGCCACAAAATTTTTATTTCCTCCTTGTCCGTAGAGGGTGTTGTCGACTCGAACGAGGGTGGATAGATTTATTTTTTCTGGATTCGTCCAACCTTTCTCGATTTTCCATTCTGAACCGATCTTCTTGATATGAAACGTTTGCACCCCAAAAGTGTGGGAACTCACTACCACCATATCGCCAATCAGTTGCGGCGTGCTTGCATGTCGTTTTGCATTGGTTTTCAGGGGCACCCGCCAAATTTCCTTGCCCTTCGCTGGCAAAACACCAACCAGCGCATCCGCGTTTAAGTAAATAATTTGCCGCTCTCCGGACACGGTTCCCATGATCGCTGAGGAGTAAGCGGCTTCCTCATTTCCCATCCTCCAAATTTCGGTTCCATTTTCAGCATTGAAGCACACCAGTGTAGCTCCTGCCGTGCTCCCGACTGGCAAAACGATCTTATCGTCAAACAAAAGGGGAGATCCATTATTCCCTCGTCTCGAGGAGGTGCCTTCCTGGGCTTTGCTTCCAAGAAATTTCACCTGGTAGTCTTTTTCGAAACTTTTCTGCCAGATCACTTTTCCCGTTTTGCGCTCCACGCATCGAAACTCCCCGTTTCCGCTCGTGGCATAGATTCTGGTTTCTGTCAGGATGGGTGTGCTGCGCGGCCCCGCCCCCCATTCGTCCTCTATTTTTTCTGCCACATCCAGTTTCCAAATTTCCTTGCCGTCTTTTGCCGAAACCAGGTGTAGGATTTCGCGTTCTCCGTTTTCATCGAAATAAGCGAGCTCTCCCCCCTGCACGACCGGAGAGGAAAATCCTCCTCCCACTTTAATTTTCCAATCAGGAGTCGGCGTTGCCGTGAAATGGGACGGCAAACTTTCATCCTTGGCGGCGTGCCCATTTCTTTCAGGTCCAAACCAACTGGCCCAGTCGCCTGCGCAGCACTTGCCGTTATGAAATACTAAAGTGCAGCTATAAAGCAGAACCCAAGCCAGTAAAGGAGAGCTTCGTTTCATTTGGAATCTGGATTAGCCTGACTCAATCGTTCGTTGGTGAAAAGCCTAAATCAGATTCGGTTCATTAGAGTGTCGATGTCATCGGGTTGCGATCCACGCCTTCAAGAGCGAAACAGTCACAAAAACATAAACGTCATTCCTTGAAACCTTTCAAAGTCTGAGGAATCATTCCGGGGTGGGCTGCGCTCGCCCATAGAACCATTATGAAAAACGGCAGGATCAATTTGCTAAAACCACTCGCCATCCTTACTGGATTTTTAGTGTTTAATGCAATCCACCCCACTTATGCGGCTGATGCCAAACCGAAGCAAGCCCCAGGGTTGATCGCTGCCTTCAAAACAGAAAAGCAGACCGATGTTTCTGTCGTTCCTAATCTTCTGCTCTATGTTCCCGCTGGGAAACCTTTCGCTCCGTTTATTGAACCCGGTCTTTTTTCCACCGTCTATGAAGGCAATATCTCGGTCGATTTGCGCGGTGAATATATTTTTCAGGTGGAACTGAATGGGGAAGTGAAGTTGGAAATAAACGGAGTGGTGGTTCTTGAAAGCAAAGGCAAAGGAGAGTTAGGCGCTCCCAGCAAATCGATAAGGCTGAATAAAGGCTTGAATCCATTGAAGGCCACCTATTCCGCTCCACCTCAGGGAGACGCTTTCGTCCGCCTGAACTGGAAACCATCGGATAGCTTCATGCAACCCATTCCTCCTTCCAGCTTGAGTCATTCCGAATCCGACGCTTTGAATTCATCCGCAAAACTGCATCTGGGAAGAGACTTGGTTTTTGAACATCGCTGCTTGAAATGCCACGAAGGTCCCAGGGAAGACCAGGCAGCTCCCGAAGTCGCGATGGACGCTCCGAGTTTCGAAGGAATAGGTCAACGTCGTAACCCTGAATGGATGGCCCGTTGGATTGCCGATCCCAAAACCATTCGTCCTGCAGCCCGCATGCCAAAACTGCTCCATGGCGCGGGCGCAAAAGAAGATGCTGAAGCCATAGCCGCTTTCCTGGGAACCTTGAAAACAGACGGAGAAGTTCCTGCAAAAGATCCTGACGAAAGTCAGGCGGAGTTGGGGCAGAAACTTTTTGAAGGACTTCACTGCGTCGCTTGTCACACCTCCCCAGACACCAAAGATCTCGATGTTGCCAAAATACCGCTAAAACAGGTTCGCGAAAAGTTTTCTCCTGGATCACTGGCCCAGTTTTTGAAAAAGCCTGATGCTCATTATGCCTGGATCAGGATGCCTCAGTTCAAGCTAACCGATGAACAACGCTCTCAAATAGTTTCATTCCTCATCAAGAACGCCGATGCGCCTCGTGACACTAAAATCAACGCTGAAAAGGCGAACACTGATAAAGGCCAAATGTTGGTTCAAACTTTGGGTTGTCTCAAATGCCACAACTTAAAGTTGGAGAACCAGTTTAAGGCCAAAGACTTTGCGGCGATTCCACCCGATAAATGGGATCAGGGCTGTCTTTCCGAAAAAACCATGGACACCTCCAAGGCTCCTGATTACAGCTTTAACTCCGAAGAACGCGGAGCGCTAAGGGCTTTTGGCGCCACCGACAGGCTGGCCTTGTCCCGCCATATCCCGGCCGATTTTGCTGAACGCCAGGTACGCAATCTGAACTGCATGAATTGCCATGGCCAATTTGATGGATTCCCCAGGCTGGAGCTGTTGGGAGGCAAGCTTCGTCCTGAATGGTCGGCTAAATTCATTGCGGGAGAAATTCCCTATAAACCAAGAACATGGCTGGAAGCTCAAATGCCCGCTTTCACCCGCAGGGCGGATCTATTGTCACAAGGCTTGGCGGCCCAGCACGGTCTGTCGCCCCAATCCTCCACCGAACCCGCAAATGACCCGGCCGCTGCAGAAATCGGCCACCGCCTGGTCTCTCCTCCGCCACTTGGATTTGCCTGCATTTCCTGTCACTCTGTCGGAAGTTTCTCGGCGACTGAGGTATTCGAAGCACCAGGAATCAATCTCGCCATCTCTGGCGAACGTCTGCTGCCTCAATATGCAAAGCGATGGATTCGAAGCCCAACCTCGATTGATCCAACCAGCAAGATGCCTGTTTATTTCGATGACGAAGGAAAGAGTCCCCTGGCTGATGTTTACGGGGGAAGCGGTGAAAAGCAGGTCAATGCCTTGTGGGAGTATATTCGCCTCGGATCAAAAATGGCTTTGCCCAAAAACGATCACTGATATAGTCGACGCGTAATCCCGGACTGGCATCCTTAAGCGCTTATGCTCACTGCCTCATGTAAATCAATATGAAAAAATCCTTGTTCAATCCTGCTCCTGCGGCACTTTTTTTTAGCGCAGTTGTTTTTCTCTTTTCGTGCGCGTCCTCTCACAAAGATTCTGCGGGTCAATGGCGGACGCTGTTTGACGGGAAAACCTTGAGTGGTTGGCATAGCTTCAAGAAAACCACTCCCCCGGACAAGGGATGGGTGGTGGAAAATGGCACTCTTCATCACTTGCCAGGCGGCGGCGGCGGAGATCTCATCAGCGATGGTGAATTTTTAAATTTCCAACTCGAGTGGGACTGGAAAGTGCCAAAAGGCGCCAACAGTGGTTTAAAATACCTGGTCAGCGAAACAAGGGAAGGGGGTCCTCTTGGGCATGAATACCAATTGATCGATGATGAAAATCATGCGGATGCGAAACGTGGAGAGAAGTGGCAGACTGCTGCCTTCTATGATGTGATTCCAGCCCATGGAAGAAAGGTCAATCCCGTTGGGCAATGGAACCATTCCGGGGTCGTGATTAAAGGAAATCATGTCGAGCATTGGCTTAACGGAGTCAATGTTTTGGAATACGAACTGGGCAGCAAGGAAGTAATGGATGCAGTTGCCAAGAGCAAATTTAAGGGTGTAAAAGAATTCGGAACTCACTTTGCAGCTCACTTTCTTTTGCAGGATCACCACGACGAGATTTGGTTCAAGAATATCCGCGTCAAAGAATTCAAGGGCCAATAGAATCGTGAAATTTGTGTTGGGGTCCTGCTGAAGACGACCCATGGAACGCAAAAGTTTTAGAAAACTGCGGGCCGCCGCTTCCTCGGATCACCACAATGTTTATGTGGTGTTATTAAGCCGGGGAGTCGGCCGGCTGAAACGAGTACGATTGGAAAATCCCGCTGCATCGCCTGATAAGCCTTGTGTTTATGTGGGCATGAGCGGTCTGACCCCTGATGAACGATTCGAAAATCATAAGGCAGGAGTCAAATCCTCCTGGTTCGTGCATAAATACGGTGAATCTTTGCTTCCTTCGCTCTATGAATTTCTGAACCCCATGCCCTATGCCGCTGCACTGATAATGGAAAAAGAACTCGCAGAAGATCTTCGTCAACAGGGTTACACTGTTTGCGGGGGACATTGATAATCTACGAATCGTTCAGGTTGCAGTGGCAACCCTCTAGGTTAACATAGCTCATGTTTATTGTTGGGTTAGGCGCCGTTGCGCCAGTGAAGTCGTACACCCAGGAGGCTTGCTGGGAGGCGTTGAACCGTTCACCTATGTTTCCGACCTTTTCCACCCGCACCCGTGCTATTTTGCGCAAAGTACTTTTGGGCAATAATGGTATCCATACCCGTCGATTGGTCCTGGACCCACTCGATGAAGCTTTTCAAATCGATCCTGATACACTTCATCAACGTTTTTTGAAGCATGCTCCCGTGCTCGCCGCTAACGCCGTCAGAAACGCCCTCACAGATGCGGGACTGGATATTACCCAGGTCGACGCGCTTATCGTCAGTACCTGCACGGGTTATGTCTGTCCGGGTCTATCAAGTTATGTCATGGAAATCCTGGGCCTCTCTCCCAATGTCTTCTGTCTGGATTTGGTGGGCCAGGGTTGTGGCGCGGCAATGCCCAGCCTGAACAACGCCATGAACCTCGTGGCCAGTGGTGGTTATACGAACGTCGTCTCCGT
>JAQGOY010000143.1 GCA_028293375.1 Verrucomicrobiales bacterium
GCTTGTGATCAGGGTTAAAATAAGAGTCATGAAAAGTTATTCCCAAAAGATTCACAGCTTCCTAACCATCTATTAGTGGTGGGGTGTGAATAACTTTATACCATATATGGTAGGTTTCGCCTTTACATCATTTCCAGCTTTTTGTCTCTTACGCTTGTTATGTACCTGAAGAACCTGACCGTGCTCGGTTTCAAATCGTTCGCGGACAAAACGTCCCTTAATTTCCAGCCCGGCGTCACCGCCATTGTCGGGCCGAACGGGTGCGGGAAGTCGAATGTTTCAGATGCCATACGTTGGGTTCTGGGCGAACAATCGGCGAAAGCCCTTCGCGGCGGTGAAATGGCAGACGTCATATTCAACGGGACCGATACGCGCAAGCCTTTGGGAATGGCCGAGGTTTCTCTGACCATTAGCGGAGTAGATGCAGAACACTTGCAGGCCGCCGGAGTGGAAGTCACCTACGACGAAGTGACACTCACGCGCCGGGTTTTTCGGGATGGGGGAAGCGAATACTTCATTAACAAGACTGCGTGTCGGCTGCGCGATGTTCAGCAGCTATTCATGGGCACTGGCGTGGGACGCACCAGCTACAGCATCATGGCCCAGGGTAATATTACCCAGATCCTTTCCAGCAAACCGGATGATCGACGGCTGGTTTTTGAAGAAGCGGCCGGTATTACTAAATTTAAAGCGCAAAAGAAAGAATCGTTGCGGAAACTGGAACAGACCGACCAAAACCTTCTCCGAATTGATGACCTGATCAAAGAAGTGAAGCGGCAAATCGGATCGCTCCAGCGGCAGGCAGGCAAAGCGCGACGCTACAAGCAGTTCATTTCGGATTTGCAACACCTCGAAACGCAGTTGGCGAGACATCAATTCGATGTCTTGCAGGTGGAAATAGGCGAGCGTCAGGAAAAAGTGGAGAAGTTGCGCGTGGAGTTTGAGGTTTGCTCTGAGAGCACCTTGCGGATTGAGAATGAAATTGCCCAACTGCGTGAACGACTGACCGAGCTCGAACAGGAAATCAGCCTCAGCCAACAGCATGGCCTGGAACTGAAGAACAACATCGACAGAAACGAAAGCCGCATTCATTTCAACGAGGAACGCCTGCGCGAATTTGAGAGCCAAAATGCCCGGGCCATGTCGGAAATCACGCAGGCGGAAGAGCGTCGTCTCGCTGCGGAGCAGGAACTGGCATCTGTCGTAGAGCGTCTGCAAGTTTCCACCTCGAACCTGGAACAGCAGCGGCTCACCCTGGACGAGCGCCGGGAATCACTCTCTGCGGTGGAGGGAGAGCTTCGCGAAAAACAGGAAGTTTTAAGAAAGGCTCAATCCGATCAGTTTGCCGCAGCGCAGCAACTTTCCCGCGTGCGCAATCAAATCAATTCACTCGATATCCAGAAGCAGGGCAACACGGTTCGCCTGGAGAAATTATCCGCGGAGAAGGTGCAGTTGGAGGAAGAGCGAAATCGCCTGGAGATGCGCCTCCAGGAATTTACCATGCACGCCGAAGCCGAGCGGGTCAGTGTGCTTTCCAGTCGCGGCACCGTGGAGGAGCGCCAGCAGCGTTTGAAAGCGCTCCAGCAGGAAATCAACGCCATCACCTACGAACTGGATCAGGTAACGCGACAGTCGGCAGAAAAGCGTTCCCGACTTCATGTGCTGGAACAACTGGAGGATTCGCATGAAGGGTTCAGCTCGGGCGCATTGTCGGCCTTAAAAACGGCGACCAATGTCCTCGGTTCCCTGGCGGATAAAATCCGGGTGCCGGACCAGCACGTCATCGCCATTGAAGCGGCCCTCGGCCATAACCTTCAACTCGTCCTGACAGAGCAGCCCGAGACGGCTAACGAGATTCTTCTGGATCTGTCTGTTAACAAAAAGGGCAGGGCCAGCATTGCATCCCTCCAATTGCGGAGCATGGCCCAGGAGTCTGCACCTGAATTGGGCGGGGTTGTGTCCGGAACACCGGCGTTGTCGGTGATTGAGGCGGACGAGTCCATCCAGTTCCTGCTCAAAAGCCTGCTCGGCAAGACCTGGATCGTTGCGGATCTGGCCGCCGCCACCCAGGGATTCAAGGATTCCAACGGGTTATTGGATTTTGTGACCACAGGCGGAGATTTGTTGAATCGCCATGGAGTGTTTACCGGGGGATCGAGCAATGCGAATAAGGGCGCAGCATCCATCCTGGGAAGGAAGAATCAAATTGTTGAACTGCAGGCCGGGGTGGGACAATTGCAGGATCAGATGAATGAGATCAGCCGTAATAAAGGCGCCCTGGTCAGCGAGCAAACGGCGCTCCAGGCCAGTTTGCAGGAAGCGCAGAGTGAATTGCGGACCCAGGAAGTCGCCATCGCCACCCGGCAGGGCGAATTCAATGCCTTGCAAAATTCGCAACGAGTTTTGCTGCAAAAAATTGGCAATGTCGGCCACGAACTCGAGACACTTTCCGGCCACGAGCAGGAAGGAATTCAAAAGCGGGAAGCACTTGCGGCCCAGATTGGAGAATTTGAATTTTCGGAAACCCGGATACAGCAGCAGGTGGCCGAATTATCTGCCGGCCTGGAGGGCCTGAGGCAGCAGCGGGATGCTGCCAACTCCGCCGTGACGGAAATGAAAGTAGCCGTTGCCACTGAGGAACAATTGCTCGCCTCATTCCGCAACCAGCAGCGTCCTCTCGAAACACGAATTCGCGAACTCGGAAACATTGCGGATCAGCGCCGCAACGAGATTGGTTCTTTTCTGGCCCGGAAAAGTCAGGCGGAAAACGAGATCAACGAAGCGCAGCAGAAAATCGCTTCACTCCAAAGCGAACGCGACCAGGTAAACGCGCAAACAGCCGAGTGGCTGGGGTCCAAGTCCACCCAGGAACGTGAGATCGCTGGCAAGGAAGAGGACCTGCGCGGACAGCGTCGTCGGCACCAGGAAGTCCAGCAAGTGAGGGGATCCATCGAGGTGGAACTGGCGCAGAAACAGATGGCGGTTCAAAATTTGCGGGAACGCATTTCCCAAAAATACCAGGTGAACCTGGATGAAGTTCAAAGCGAGTGCATCACCATTACCATTGCCGATGAAGGACCGCCCAAAGTGACGACCCTCACTCCCGAGGAAATGGCCGACAGTGGCGCTGCGACAGATTGGGAGGTCATTGCCGCTCAAGTGTCCGTGCTACAGAAGCGCCTCGACGAAATTGGCCCCGTTAACCTGGTCGCCATTGAGGAATACGAGGAGACGGAACAGCGCTACCAATTCCTCACGACCCAAAACGATGACCTCATCAAGGCCAAGGAACAGCTGATGGAAGTGATCAACAAGATCAATTCCCAGACGAAGGAAATGTTCACCGAGGCCTTCACCAAAATACGCGACAATTTCCGCGCCATGTTCACCGAAATCTTTGGTGGCGGCAAAGCTGACTTGATCCTGACCGATACGGAAGATGTTCTCGAAAGCGGCATCGATATCGTGGCGCGTCCTCCAGGCAAACAGCTGCAGAGCATTACATTACTTTCCGGAGGAGAGCAGACTATGACTGCGGTTGCGCTCCTGTTCTCGATTTACCAGGTTAAACCGAGCCCCTTCTGCGTATTGGACGAATTGGACGCTCCTTTGGACGAATCGAACATTAACCGTTTTATCCGGGTCCTGCAGCGGTTCCTGGTTCATTCACAATTTATCATTATCACTCACAACAAGCGGACTATCGGCATTGCTGATGTGCTCTACGGAGTCACTATGCAGGAACACGGGGTTAGCCGAATTGTGGGAGTAAAATTCCACAAGTCGGATGGGCAGGTCGAAGATCAGAACTCCAAGTTATTGGTCCCGCAGGCAGCAGGCGAGTCCCTGGCTTCGGAGGAAGACAAGCTCCAATCCCGCGAGGAAACGATTGACGTGGTGATGGCGAAATAAACTGCGGCAAACTTTTTCAGAGGGGCAACGGTGTTTCACGCGCTCGTTGCCCTTTTGCTTTGGTAAACATGCCTCGATGTACTTCTTTGCGAGGCGCGCGCCCTGATGGTTACCACTCCGACTCCCCGATAGCGTCTTTTTAGACTTGGATTAATTTTTTAATTCAGAAAGAGAGCTATATGAAAAATTTAATCATTTCCTTATCGGTCTGTTTGATCGTCTGCGGCTGTCAGAAAGAAGGAGAACGGGTTGCGGTCAATAATCAAAGCAACGAATTCTCGATTAAGATCAACAAGGAACAATTGGCCGAGGATGCCAGGGCCACAAAGGATAAACTGCGCGACGCTGGCGAAAAGATTGGGGATGAATTGGGCAAAGCCAAGGATAAGACGGTAGAGGCGTTTAAAAAGGGCGGGGCAGAAATCAAAGAGAAGGCAGGCGCGACCCGCGATTCCGTGAATCCCCAGGACGAGGAGCTTTTGGGTAAGGTGAAAAGTTCGATCACTCCATCCAATGATGGGGTTAAGTCCAGCAACCGAAATGTCGATATACAGGTGCACGATGGGAAAGTGACCCTCACCGGTTCCGTGCCGACCGATGCTGAGAAGCAGGAAATCGAGAGGACCGCCAAAGGTATACCGGGTGTGCAAACAGTGCAAAATGACCTGACAGTGAAACCGTAACGGGGCCAGGGGCACTAGCATTTGATGGGGTTTATTCTTAGAAGCCCTGATGCGCAAGCTCAGCTTGATTAAAGGCTGCTCACCGATTGTCACCCCACCATAGTGGCGACTACCTTCATCCTGTAGTGAATACCCGCGCGGCACACGGCCGTGCTGGTGACGGTAAGATGCTATGAAAAAGTTTCTATTCTTACTAGCATTTATAATCGGGTCTTCTGCTAATTCATCATTTGCTGAGGGATGGACTCCCAGCCGCACACTTCTGCAGGCCGTCCGGAGCGTTGAATCCTCCAACGGGCGTTTTGTCTACGGCGACAATGGAAAGTCGCTGGGCGCGTTTCAAATTTCTCAGGCCGCCTGGGCGGACGTGAATGAATATCGCAAAGGGAAAAGATTAAAGACTTACGAATACCAACAACACGTCTACAACGCTTATATCAACCAGGTCTACGCGGCGGATTACCTGACTCTCCTGCATGGGCACCTTACCCATGAGTTGAAAAAAGAGCCCAGTCCCCAGCAGCTCTATGCCGCCTACAATATGGGCCTAAGTAATTTCGCCGACTGCCATTACGATCTGCGAAGGGTTAACAAAATTACCGCCGAACGCTGCCAGGCTATCGGCCTGATCGTCAAGGCCAATTGATCCCGCATCAAATACTGCGGGACGTTTACGGCAATATCGCCATCTACTTCTTCGTCTCATTGTAGGTTTGGTCCCAAACCACTGCACTTCTCACGCGTGACCAAGGCCATCGTGATCTGTGGTCAATGAGCTCGTTGTTTTGAATTTGAGTGTTGGTGGCTCTTTTGGGTTTCTGTAATACTTTCTGCGTGCTGACTCACGAATGAATTTGCTTAAACGTATTTGTCCAGTTTGTGGTGCAGAGGATGGGACTGTTTTTCTGAAGAAGGCTGCGCTGACGTTGATGCAATGCAACGTTTGTTCGATGGTTTTTGCCAGTCCCGTTCCTTCGGCTTATGTGGATGGCAGTTTTTATGAAGATTCGGGCCGCCCCTTTTATTTATCGCCCGAAAAGCTGGCGGGAGATTTTTCAGCGGTGCGTTTTGCGCGGGAGCTCGCTTTGTTTCGCTCCGTTTGTGCGCGAGGAAGGGTGCTGGATGTCGGATGTTCGACCGGTGCTTTTCTATTTCAGTTGAAGAATCGGTTTGGAGCCGATTACGAGATTTATGGAACGGATATTTCCGGACCTCCTCTGGATTACGCAGAAGGCAAAGGCATTCCAATCATTCGTGGGAATTTTCTGACACACGACTTTCAAAACAAATTCGATGCCGTTACTTTCTGGGCGGTCCTGGAGCATGTGGAGGAGCCGCAGACATTTGTGAAACGTGCCTTTGATGTTCTGAACCCTGGAGGCGTTTGTATCATCCTGGTGCCTAATTTGTCGTCACTGGCCGTAAAAATATTGAAGGAGGAATACCGGTACATCCTGCCCCAGCATATCAATTATTTTAACGCAGAGACCCTTCGGAAAATGAGTTGTCCACCATTTGAAGAAATGAGATTCACGACCACCCATTTCAATCCAATCGTGATTGCGCAGGATTGGCGCGGAACCCGGGAAGTTGACCAAAAGGAAAGAGCCGGTTTGTTGGTGAAAACCAATTCGCTAAAGCAGAACCCGTTGTTGACCCCTGTCAGGTGGGTCTATAACGCCGTGGAAAAGGCGTTGGGTTCGCTGGGGCTTGCAGACAATTGCGTCTGTATTTTAAGAAAGCCTTTGTAAAAGAGAGTCCGCAAAGTTGGGTGCATATTTTCCTAAATTTCGGCACTCCGAACAGTGAGCATGCAGTTTTGGTCCTTGGGATGGCAATCTATCTGCACTGCGAGGAATTGTTGGATAACACCGATGTTGGTCGTGGAGTGGCGCGACAATCGTGCGGTCTTGAAACATCCGGAACCTGCCATGGCCATGGGGAGGAGAAGTTGATCGGCCAAATATTCACCCACGGGCACGCCGCTGGCCAGGTAATCGCGTACTTTATTAACAACTCGTTCTGCGATGTGTTCCGAACTGACGCCACGTTCCCCAAAACCGGTAAAGATTTCAGTCAAACCGGAGCTTTCGAGTTCCAACATAAGAATATTGCCGGGACCCGGTGAACGAACTTCTTCAATGTGAAGGCAGTCGGCGGCCCACCCTAATTTTTCCGCAACGACACTGAGTTCGCGCCGGGCAATTTGTTTTGAAATATTGGAGACAATGCCCCGGGCGCTTCGGCGTACGATTTCTCCGCGATCGATGAGCTCGAGTTTTCCAAGTTTTTGGGCGGGTTCAATAGTGACGCTCCACTTGCCACCGCCTGCTGGGTAAAACCCCGCACATTCCAAAGTTGCGACCACCTGTGGGCCCATTCGATTGATTAGCGGGAAAAAGACTTTTTGTAAAAAATCGAACGGTGGGGCATGTGGATTATGAGTGCCTCCTTCGAGCACAATGGTGGAAGGGCTCGAAGCCAGGAGCAGAGCGGGAAGAATGGTTTGCAAAACCAGGGTCGTGCTTCCGGCTGTGCCGATTGCGAAACGATAGTTTCCAGCAATGACTTTGCCTGGTTTGAACGTGATGGATGGTGACCCGAGCACGGCTCCCTCGACCTGGGCATTACCGATTTGGGCCGCAGCCTCGACCGCGGTGAGATGTTGACGCAACAATCCCGGCCGGGAACGTTCCGCACGGATTTTCTCCATGCGAAACGGTTGTCCGGTCACGAGCGACAAACCGACTGCGGTTCGCAATATTTGGCCGCCTCCTTCTCCGAGGGAACCATCAATAGTTATCATGATATGGAATCAAGCTGCACCGCGCAGACTTTCGTCCGCGTCCTTGATAACGAATCGCGCCTTCAAGGTGGCCACAGTCGAGGCAAGCCCAGCCTGCTCGACCGACCGAAGAACTTCCTTGAAGTCCTTGTAAGCGGCCGGCGCTTCGTCTTTAGGATAATTGCGGCAGTTGGTTAAGATATCGCATGTTTCAAATTCCGAGTCCACGCAAGCCTGATCCAGTTCACGGATCGCTGCTTTGCGTCCTTTGCTGCGACCGGCGCCGTGATTGACGCTGAAACAACTTTTCTCCGCGCCTGGATCGGCAACCATGACTACAGAACCAGCTTTCGGATTTCCCGGAAGCAGGATCGGATGACCGGTTTGAGCAAACGGGGTGTCTTTCAAGGAAAAGTGGCCAGCCGGAAACGCGCGCGTTGCGCCTTTTCGGTGAACCCAGCTTTCCTGGTTATCTACAATTTCTTTCCGAGCGATGTTGTGGCTGATGAAATACACAAGATCTCCTTTCACTCCAGGAATCACTTCCTGAAACGCTTCCAAAATCAAGGCGTTGATCAACAAATGGTTGATGGTCGCAAAATTCGCTCCCATGGCCATGTCATCGAGGTAATTGTTTGCTTCCATTGTTCCCAACGGGGCATAAACCAATTCCTTGTCCTCTCCAGGAAAGGGAAGTCCCCATTGGCGGAATTTATCCTGCAATGTTTTGAACTGGCCCTGGGCAAGGTTGTGTCCAAACCCTCGTGAGCCGCAGTGAGAAAGAAAGGCAACGCAGCCATCTTTTAATCCAAATACGCGCGCCGTTTCCTTAGCCCGTTCATTGTTTTCGACAGAAACGATTTCCGCTTCGCCAAAGTGATTTCCGCCACCATAGGAACCCGTTTGTTGCATCTTGTCTTCAAAACGCGAAAGGTGGCCGTGACGTGTGAGCCATTCGAAACGGTTACCCAGCGCGTCGCCAGTGCCATCGTGTCCCACGTGGAAAGAGTCTTCACAACGATCCGCCCAGTTCACAGGAATTCCTAATTCCTCACAGACAGATTTGGAGGCGCCTTCCAGGACGATCCGTTTTCCGAGATCGACTCCAACCTTTCTGGATTTTTTAGCCGTACGCTGGCCCCGACCTGCCCCGGTGGGGGTGCGCTCCACAATGGCGTTGATTAAAGCCCGGCGAATGGCCTTGTCGACAATGGCATCCCCGACCAAATCTAGTTGCAAAAGGCTCATGGAACATTTGATGTCGACACCGACCGGGCCCGGATAAATATGAGTCGGTGAAACCATGACGCATCCGACCGGCGCGCCGTAGCCGCAGTGGGCATCAGGATTTAATACCAGGTCAGTAACACCTGGAGCGCTGCGGGAGTTCAGCGCTTGCTCAATGCATTTGGCGTCGAACGTTTTTTGGATGGCCTCGGTGGCGATGACGGTGATTGGTTTTCCCTTGTTATCACGAGCGGGCAGAAAACCTGTGGCTTCGCCGGTGCGGTGAATGGAGCTGTTGTTGATTTCGCTGTTCATAAAATTCTAATTCTTCCTTACTGCCATAAAGCGGGCGCGACAGACTGTGTTGAAAAAATGCACTATCATAGCCCAGCAGGCGTTCCCTGGTGTTTTTATTCGCCACACCGTCGTTCTCGACTCTAAAGGACCATTTGCAGGTGTCGTGCCAGGTGAATCCATTGGTTTGAATGAAATGCGTAATCCACTGATTTTCAAGTGTTTGTGTAATATATCTGGCAAAAATCGTAATATCGGCCCTGATTTAATCGTGGCATAATGATAGAATTATATATATGCCTCTATCCAACAGGATATGAAACGTAAGCAGGTAGTGATTGGATTAATTGGGGCCGTTCTGGATAAAGGCGAAGGGCCGCGTCGCTGGGAAAGGTGGAGGCCCACAGTATCGCTTTGCCAGCATGAGAACTTCGTGGTGGATCGCTTTGAACTGATTTCACAGAGGGCCTGGTCCACCCTTGCCGATTTGGTGTGTGCAGATATTCAATCGGTTTCGCCAGAGACCGAAGCTCGAAAATGGGCGGTAGAGTTTCACGATGCGTGGGATTTTGAAGAAGTTTACGGGGCGCTTTATGAGTTTGTTCGTCAATACCCCTTCGATACGGAGAAGGAAGATTACTTCGTGCACATTACGACAGGAACGCACGTGGCTCAGATCTGCCTTTATCTATTGACGGAGGCGCGATATTTGCCCGCCAAATTGATTCAGGCTTCCCCGCCCCGGGGAAGGGATCTTACTTCAGCGGGAGAAATGAGAACGATTGATCTCGATCTTTCGCGCTACGACAAGATTTCTACAAGGTTCCAAACTGAAAAAGTGGAGAGCCTGACCTTCCTGAAATCTGGAATTGCAACACGCAATGAACCGTTCAATCGGCTGATTGCGAATATCGAGCGAGTGGCCATTCATTCACGTTCGCCCATGCTGCTGACCGGGCCGACGGGTGCTGGTAAATCACAGTTGGCGAGACGCATTTACGATCTCAAAAAAAGTCGGCATCAACTTGAAGGAAACTTTGTTGAGGTTAATTGTGCGACAGTTCGCGGAGACGCGGCGATGTCTGCTCTTTTTGGACATGTAAAAGGTTCCTTTACCGGTGCTGTGCAGGACAGGAAAGGATTGTTGATGGCGGCGGATGGCGGGATGCTGTTTTTGGATGAAGTCGGTGAGCTCGGTCCGGATGAACAAGCCATGCTCCTCCGAGCCGTGGAAGAAAAGCGATTTTTTCCGGTAGGCTCAGATCGAGAGGTGAGTTCGGATTTTCACCTCATCGCAGGAACCAATCGCGACCTTTCAGCAGACGTCCGCATCGGCAAGTTTCGTGAGGACTTGTTGGCGCGAATTAATTTGTGGACTTTCTGCCTGCCTGCTCTTCGCGAACGGAGTGAGGATATCGAACCAAACCTCGATTACGAGTTGGAACAATTTGCCAGGAAAAACGGAGTGAAGATTCGCTTCAACAAGGAGGCTAGAGAAAAGTTCCTGGCCTTTGCCTCTTCAGGGCAGGCGGCTTGGACCGCAAATTTCAGAGACCTCAATGCTGCGGTAAATCGCATGGCGACCCTGGCCATGGGGGGCAGAATAAGCGTGGAGTGTGCGCAGGAGGAAATCGGTCGTTTGCGATCGTCATGGGAAGGCGCAGAAGCATGCGATCCAGGAAAGGAAATGCTTCAGAATATATTGGGCGCAGAAAGGTATGGGGAACTTGATCGTTTTGACAGGGTTCAATTGGCCGATGTGGTAAGCGTGTGCAAAAAGGCCTCCAGCATGGCAGAGGCAGGTCGAATATTATTTGCCGTTTCCCGCGAAAATAAAAAGAAAACCAATGACTCCGACAGGGTCCGAAAATATCTGGCCGGTGTGGGATTAAGCTGGGCCGAAATCAAAGCTCAGAGAAGCTGATGGATTTACAGGTTAACTTTCCAGCGTGGGGGGAGGTTTAAAAGCTCATTTTTCCCGCAACCAGTTGGGCACTCGTTCCCTAAGCTGAAACAAGCCCGAAGACTCCGAGTACGCTCACAGGAGGGTGGAACGATTCTCCATTCCTGAGAACGCGACGGCCGTAATAGAGATAATTATTCCGGACAGGGGGAACGCGGATGGGAAGCCGTTCGAAGTGTGAATTGCCACGTATGCCAGAGTTCGGGAGGAACAGCTACAGGTGGCGGTTGGCTGGCAGGATCGAGTCGACTGGACGGGCTGTAGCCCAAGGAAATCGCCAAAGCGAATCCCTTTGAAGGAACTGAACGAAAACCGATGAATCGAATGTCGGTCGAACTGGCAAGTATGTTCCCAGGCAGAGCCATTTTGCCGCGCTCGATGGAAGCCTGCTTGTCGCCCTGAATGGGAGGGGAGTGAAAGCAGTCAAAGGCATTGCCCAAAAATGTGACCACCAGCCAAAGGGCAGTTACGAAGGCCAAACCTGTGATTCGTTTCGAGGGTCGCACTCTGATCACGGTAATTGCCTGGAGTGATGATGGCCAGAAGGTTTTGGAGCTGTTTTTCACCCCCATAATTTTCGAATCCTTAACTTGAAAAAATTTGGTGACAAGGCCGCACGTGATGTGAAGATGGGGGCTGGAACCCGCATGATGACTTCATCAAACTGGTTGCTTTTCTCAACACGATGGGAAACGAAGAAGAGATGTATGAAAAACTCCAATCTGCATACGATTCAATCCGCAAAAAAGGATGTATCTCAAGTCCTGAGAAGTCTTATCAACCCGCAAGAATTTTGAGTGCCCACCATGGCGTTCGCTCACCTCTTGATTTCAAAACCGGGCTATCCCTGATTGGCACCATATTGAAGCCTTCTATTTTTTCGCGGTGGCAGTGAAAAGCGTCATCGTACTCCGTGAGATTGAAAGGCTAACCATAGCCGGGCGTCCGCCTACCCATTGTCCCATGCCCATGCACCTGTATCCGTGCGACAAATTCGTCTTTCTTCTGTTCCATCACAGGCAGTTGCTATCCGCTGTTACGATTCCATGCACGGTGATGGAAATGCTGGCAATCTATAAGGTAGTGGGAACTCTCATCAAAGCCACTGATGGAGAGAATGAGTAAGCCTTATAAGCGGTACGTTTTCAGTTGTTGCAGGTTTCCCCGATATTCACGCACAGGAAAAAGCGGCACGCTTGGGCGGGTTAAGGCTTACTTTTTGGATGACTGAACCATCGGGATTATGGATTTAAAAATCAGAGTGACGCTCACCTGCAACAACATGCTTCGGGGGTGGAGGGGGATTATGGGAAAATGCACATCTATTTGTACCGGCCTGTTGTTTGCTTTCACTTGCGCGGCGCAGGAGCCTGCTGGCGAGCGTGGTATCCAGGACCTCAAGAAATTAAGCCTCGATGAGTTGTTTAACCAGGAGGTAACCGTGGTTTCCCGGCGTGCCGAAAATCTCTCCCGGTCGCCCTCCGCTGTTCAGGTTATTACTGGCGAAGAAATCAAACGATCGGGAGCGACGACTCTTCCAGAGGCTTTGCGCCTGGCTTCCAATCTCCAGGTCGCCCAGGTTAATTCACATGATTTCGCCATTTCCGCGCGCGGGTTCAATCAGCCAGGTGGCCTTTCCGACAAGTTGCTGGTGATGATTGATGGAAGAACGATTTATACTCCATTATTTGCAGGGGTATTTTGGGACGCTCAAAACGTGTTATTAGAAGATATTGATCGTGTCGAAGTAATCAGCGGTCCTGGCGCTAGCCTGTGGGGGGCAAATGCCGTCAACGGGGTGATCAATATCATCAGCAAGAGCGCGGCGGACACGCAGGGTGGTTATGTCTCCGTGGAAGCGGGTTCTTTTGTTCAGGACACTGCGGCATTCCGTTTTGGGGGAAAACTGGGAACCAACCTTTATTTCAGGATCTACGGACAACGATTGGATCAGAATGGAGCCCTGGATTCCAATGGGCGCGAAGCGACAAATGCATGGGATATGACTCAGGGAGGCTTTCGGTTGGATTGGCTTCCTCAGCAGGCTGATACGATAACATTTCAAGGGGATGTATATAGCGGCACGGAACAGGCATTGCCCAGTAACACGACGTTGAATGGCGAGAATCTGGTGAGCCGATGGACTCATACTTTTTCCAATGAGTCCGAGTTTACCGTGCAGGGATATATCGATCGGACCTGGCGCCGGCTGCCCGGCATATTTGCTGAAGATTTAAAAACCTACGATTTGGATTTCCAATACCGACTTTCCGTGGGAGAACGACAGACTTGGTTATTCGGCGGAGGATACCGGCTCATGGATGACGAAGTGAGCAATTTCCCATCGGGCGCCCTTGCATTTTTACCCGCCACTTACGACATGCAACTGGCGAGCGGATTTTTTCAGGATGAAATCTCACTCGTTCCAGACCTGTTAAAACTGACCTTGGGCACAAAGTTGGAGCATAACGACTTCTCGGGCATTGAAATTCAACCAAGTATACGTCTGGCCTACATGCCAACCAAACGCCAAACGGTCTGGCTCGCGGTTTCCCGCTCTGTCCGCTCCCCCAGCCGCATCGATCGTGATTACCACATTCCAGGAACTGCTCCTTATATTATCGATGGAGGGCCCAATTTCCGGGCTGAAAAAGCGATTGCTTATGAACTGGGATACCGGTTCGAGCCAGTGCACCGGCTTTCCACGTCGATCTCTACTTTTTTTAACCATTACAATGACATCCGCAGTGTCGAATTGAGCGATCCCGCGACCGGAATTTTTCAAATCGAAAATGGATTAAGAGGCCAATCATGGGGAGTGGAATTGTCGGGCCGCTACCAGGCCACCGACTGGTGGCGGTTGAATGCGGGCTACACATTTCTAAAAGAGCGCATCTGGCAAAAACCAGGTCATGTGGATTTGAGCTCTGGCAAAGGGGAAGCCAATGATCCTCCCCACCAGTTTACGATTCAATCCATCATGAATTTGCCTTCAGATTTTCAATTGGATCTCACCGGACGGTACGTGGACAGGCTGCCCTCTCCGAATGTTCCTTCCTATATCACTTTCGATGCTCGGCTCGCATGGGAGTTTAGGAAACACCTGGAACTTTCGGTGGTGGGCCAAAACCTGTGGGGATCTCATCCCGAATTTGGCCCTGCTGGGACGCGATATGAAGTGCCACGAAGCGTCTTTGGAAAGGTGACATGGAGATTTTGAGATCCCTTTTCTTGAAATCGATGAGACGCCGGGGAGCGGTGCGGCTGATGCTGGGAGCCTGGGTCGCTGGCGGCCTGGCCTTTTGGGGAACGAAAAGCCACGCTCAAAACGGCGTCTCGCGCGAGTATCAGTTGAAAGCCGTATTCCTCCTTAACTTCGCTCGTTTTACGGAATGGCCCAGCTCAGCTTTTGAAAATCCCCACGCGCCCCTGGTCATCGCCACCCTCGGGAAAAATCCATTTAACGATGCCCTTGAGGATGTCGTTCGAGGAGAGACGGTGAATGGGCGCCCCATCGCGGTGGCGCATTATTCTAGCTTGGAATCTATTGAAAAGGCACATATATTATTTATATGTGAATCGGAATCTGGGCAAATCGAAAAACTGATTAATGCCTTTTCCGGAAAGCCGATATTGGCGGTAAGCGACCTGGAAAATTTTGCAGTGAGGGGCGGCATGGTTCGGTTCATCACCAAAAACAACAAGATAGGGCTTCGAGTCAATTTAGGGACATTGAAGGCGTCGCAATTAACCATGAGTTCAAAATTGTTGCGTTCTGCCGAACTGGTGGGGACTTTGGACTGACATGTTTCTAAAAAACTCATCGGTAAAGCAAAAGCTGATGGCCATAGTCCTGATCACCTGCGGGGTGGTCCTGCTGGTAACCTGCAGCGCTTTTTTTACTTATGAATTGCGGACCTACAAACAGAATGCCATCGAGCATATCTCCACGGTGGCCCAGTTGATTGCCAATAACAGCACCGCTTCGCTGGCTTTTGAAAATGAAGATGATGCCAGGGCAGTCCTGAAGTCGCTGAAAGCCGAACCGCACATTCTCGAAGCTGTCCTGTTTAACAAGGACGGTAAACTATTCGTTTATTATCCGGAAAATCTGAGCACCAACACTTTTCCGGAGCCACCTTTTCGCTTAGGCTACGAATTCGTGCAATCAGACCTCATTCATTTTCAGCCGGTTATTGAGCAGGATAAAAAACTCGGAACACTTTATCTTCGATCGGACATGGGAGCCATGAATGAGCGTCTCAAACTTTATTCCCTGATCGTACTATGCGTGATGGTTGGCACCTTCGTGCTCGCTTACTTTCTTTCGAAAGTTTTGCAGGGGCAGATAACTCGGCCGTTGCTGGCGCTGACTGACACGGCGAGGGCAGTCTCGGAAAGGAGTGACTATTCGGTGAGAGCCGCCGGGACAGGCAACGACGAACTGGGAGTCCTGACCCTGGCTTTTAACAACATGCTCGAACAAATACACAGCCGCGATATTGCGCTGCAGGAGGCTCAACAAAAACTGCAGGGGCATGCATCCGAGTTGGAGAGAAGGGTCTCTGAACGCACGGCAAAACTTTCGGAAACTGTGGCTGAACTGGAAGCTTTTTCTTACAGTATTTCACACGACATGCGAGCCCCTTTGCGTGCCATGCAGGGCTATTCCAGCTATGTCATCGAAAATTTTGGAGATAAAATCGGTCCGGAAGGAATGCATTTCCTGAACAGAATCAGCCGGGCCGGCGGCCGGTTGGATAATCTGGTCCAGGATATCCTCACCTACAGTCGAGTCTCAAAAGAACACTTTGAACTGCACCCCGTCGATCTCGACATCCTGGTCGGTGATATCGTTCAGCAATACCCCGGTTTTCAAAGTCCCGAGGCGCAAATCACCGTTCAGACCGGTTTGGGGGTTGTGCTGGGGCACGAAGCTTCCTTGACTCAGGTCATTTCCAATCTCCTGGGAAATGCCATCAAGTTTGTAAAATCCGGCATGAAGCCAAAGATTAGTATTTTTTCCGAGGTGCATGGCACGGAAATTTGGACCAAAATTGAGGATGAAGGGATTGGCATCGCCGCCAAAGACCTCCACCGTATATTTCGCATCTTCGAGCGGGTTCACCCAGAGTCCACCTATGAGGGCACCGGCATCGGATTGAGCATCGTTCGAAAGGCCATGGAACGAATGGGCGGAGTGGTGGAAGTCGAGTCGGAACTTGGCAAAGGTTGCATTTTTACCATAAAACTAAAACGGGCATGATTAAAGCATCACAATGTATTTTATTGGTTGAGGACAATGACGACGATGTGTTCTTCATGAAGCAGGCCATGACCAGGGCTAAAATCTTAAACCCCATGCGGGTGGCCACCAGCGGCCAGGAAGCCATAGACTACCTGTCAGGAACGGATGCTTTTGCAGATCGCACACTCAATCCGCTGCCCTTCCTCATCCTCCTGGATCTTAAACTGCCTTATGTGCCGGGACTTGATGTTTTAAAGTGGGTGCGGAGCAGACCCGAACTCAAAAACGTGTTGATTGTTGTCCTGACGTCGTCAAGGGAAGATCGTGATATTGACACCGCATACACTCACGGGGCCAATTCCTACATTGTGAAGCCCCCAACCGCCGATAAGTTGAATGATATGGTGAAGGCGCTCGCGGAATATTGGACGGTGCAAAACCAGCCTCCCATCCACATCAGTGAAACTCCGACATAAACTTATTTCCGCCCACTCGGGCAATGATCTCCAAAAACCATCCACTTAAGACGGTTTTTGAGAATCGTGTAATCGGTTTGCATCAGGCAGCGAAAGCAAACCAATGCGTAAGTAAGAAGCCAAACCGTTCTTCCTTGAGCTGATCATTTTGAAGTTCCGTCGAGCTTTCCGGAGCCCATTTTTGGTGCCTCTTTAAGCGCTCCCCGTTCCACTGTCCAAAGCCGCAGATGGCCGCTCAGTTCCCTGGGCCAGTTGGTCTCGGTGCAAGTCATAAAGACCTGGCTTCGGCCCTGCTGCACACGATTTAAAAGAGGCAGGAAACCCGAACGCCGTTTTGCATCGAGCTCCCCCATCACGTCATCGATCAAAAGAATGGGAGGCACGCCGTGAATGCCGGTCAGGTACTCCGCTTGTGCCATCTTCAAGGCAACCACCAGGGATCTTTTCTGGCCCTCGCTGGAAAACTTCGAAGCTGGCTGATCGTTGAGGTAAAACTGAATTTCATCGCGATGAGGACCCACCAGGGTGGAACGAAAGGTTAATTCGCGATTGCGGGACTTGGAAAGTTCCACCGCGAAATCCTGTTTGACGGAGGGTTGATACTCAATGCGCAGGTCCTCCGCGTCGTTGGATATTTTCTTGTAGGCAAGCCGGGTTAATGGCGAGAGTCGCGGAATCAACTCCGCTCGCAGTTCCATGAGGCGGGATCCGCTTTGAATCAATTCTCGCGAGAAACTTTCCAGCAGAGACTCATCGAGTTTTCGCTGTTTTAAAACCGCGTTGCGCGAACGAACGGCGCGTGCGTAGCGTTGCAATAATGGAAGATAAAAAGGGTGTGTCTGGGTCAGGAGGAGATCGATAAACCTGCGCCGCAGCCTCGAAGTTCCTTTGACCAGCTGAAGATCTTCCGTGCAGAAAACCACCACTCGCAACACCCCGAGATAGTCGGTGAACCGCTTCACCGATTCGCCATTGAGAGAAAGCTTTTTCTCAGCGGGCGACCAATACATTTTTACTTCCGAAGTGGACTCCGCCACGACTTGCCCCCCTGCGAAATACCCTTTGGCTCCGTGCCGAACCATTTGGGCCGAACCTACGCCCCGAAAAGATCGCAGGGTGGCCAACAGATAAATGGCTTCCAGGATGTTGGTTTTCCCCTGGGCGTTGTCTCCCACCAATACGTGAAAACCGGGAGTGAAGTCGGCATCAAGCCGGCCGTAGTTCCGGAAGTCGCGCAAACGCAAATGAGAAAGGTGCACGCGGGAGTTTACAAGGCCCCAACTCGCTTGAAAATGGGAAAGGTATGAAGTTTTCCATTCACAGAAACGTCTTATGAAGGAAAGGCTGAAACTATTGCTGCGGTCATTGGGTCTGGAGGGGAAGTTCCTTCCGGAGCTTGCCAGTACGCATGGAATGGACTCATACTTTTGGCTTAACTTTAATCTTTTGAAAATGGCTAAACTCGATTTTTCATCGTTCATCAAACGAAAATATCTCCTCGCTCTCGTTCTCGCGGTTCCCCTGTCCATATCTGCTGCGGAACTGGGTGATCCCACAGCAAAGCCCGGCCCCAAAGTGGCAGCCGCGTCGAATGAAGGAGAATTGGCCATTAAAAGGTTTCAGGTTGCCCCCGGTCTCAAGGCGGATTTGTGGGCCGCAGAACCGATGCTCGCCAACCCTGTGGCCATCGCCACTGATGAAAAAGGTCGCTGGTATGTCGCTGAAACTTTTCGGCACACTGACGGAGTTCTGGACATTCGCAATATCATGCCATGGCTTGAACAGGAACTCGCCAGCACCAATGTTGCGACTCGGTCCTCCATCATGAAGGAACACCTGGGCGCTGAGGGCTATCAAAAGTTGGGTGTCCAGTCGGAACGGGTTAAGCTGATTGAAGATCGAAGCGGGTCCGGGAAGGCAGATCACGATTCCATTTTTGCGGATGGTTTCAATGATCCCCTGGATGGAATCGGGGCTGGATTACTGGCAAGGAACGGGACCGTTTATTACACTTGCATTCCAAATTTGTGGATGCTCAAAGATACAAAAGGAACTGGAACCGCCGATGTTAAGAAAGCGATTCATACCGGTTTTGGAGTGAGAGTCGCTTTCCTGGGACATGACCTTCATGGCTTGAGGATTGGGCCCGACGGTAAATTGTATTTTAGCGTGGGTGACCGTGGAGGAAACATCAATACACCCGAAGGGAAGAATGTATCCAATCCAGAAATGGGCGTGGTTTATCGATGCAACCAGGACGGCTCCGACCTGGAAATCTTTGCTACTGGATTGAGAAATCCCCAGGAGCTGGCTTTTGATCAGTATGGGAATCTTTTCACTGGCGACAATAACTCCGACGCTGGCGATCCCGCCAGGTGGGTTTACGTGGTTGAAGGAAGCGACAGTGGCTGGCGGGTCGGCTGGCAGTTCATCCAAAAGCCGGCCGCTCGCGGTCCGTGGCTCATGGAGAGGCTTTGCTATCCTCAGTGGGAAGGACAGGCCAGTTATATACTGCCCCCGGTTTCGGTGCTGGGAAACGGTCCATCTGGTTTGACTTATTACCCGGGAACCGGTTTGCCAGATTCTTATAAAGAACACTTTTTCATGGCAAACTTCAGTGGCAACGGGAATAACTCCGGCGTTTTCTCCGTCTCCGTGAAGCCAAAAGGCGCGGGCTACCAACTGGAAGACAACAACCGGTTGATTTGGAATATTCTCGCGACTGATGTGGAAATGGGCGTGGACGGCGGTGCCTATGTTTCGGACTGGGTCAGTGGTTGGAACAAGACCGGCAAAGGAAGAATTTACCGAATTCACGACGAAAAGCTGGACAACGATCCGGTCATCCTGGAAACCAAAAAAATTATTGGGGAAGGAATGGCCAAACGGTCCGTGGGCGACCTGGTGAAACTTTTGCATGCGCAGGACATGCGGGTCCGACAGGAGGCTCAATTTGAGCTGGCCGCCAGAAAACGAAGCTCTCTGAGCCAGCTCGAAAGAGTGGCAAAGAACGATGATAATACCTTGGCTCGCCTCCATGCTGTTTGGGCCCTGGGCCAAATCGGACGAGAAGGCAAAAACACTGTTGCCGTCCTTGAAGGCCTTCTCAAAGACAAGGATGCTGAAGTTCGCGCTCAGGCGGCAAAAATATTGGGGACATTCCAGCAGGCATCGTCAACAAAGGCTCTTATTTCTGCCCTGGCTGATCCTGCGCCGCGGGTTCAGGCCTTCGCTGCCATCTCCCTGCAAAAATTAGGGGCCAGGCAGGCAGCCGATCCATTGGTCGATCTTTTGCGACATAACGAGTCCAACGATGCGGTGATTCGCCATGCCGCCACCTTTGCCCTCACAACCTGTGCCGACGCCACCTTCCTTCGCGGTCTGCGAAATGACAGTTCCCGTCTGGTCCGGCTCGGTGCAGTGGTCGCCTTGCGAAAAATGAAGAGTGACCAGGTTTCCGAATTCCTTGCTGATGCCGATCCGCTGGTGGTCGCCGAAGCGGCCCGGGCTATCAATGACGAATCCATTGCGGGTGGCTTTAAAACGTTGGCGGACCTGGCTTCGAAGTCGGGCGAGTTTGCCCGCCTGAGCGATGGCACAAGGGAAATGCCAGGACCAAAGAGCGCCATTTTGAGGCGGGTGGTCAATGCCAACTGGAGGTTGGGCAGGAACGAAAATGCCGCATCGCTCGCAGCCATCGCTCGTAACGAGGAAATTCCTCCGGGCGAACGAGTGGAAGCTCTACAGGATTTGGGAGAATGGTCGAAACCGGCAAACCTCGATCATGTCACCGGGCTGTATCGACCACTGGAAGCGCGCGAAATTTCGGGCGCTGCCTCTGCCCTGGAAAGTGCCCTGCCGGCGATTTTGGAGAATGCACCGGAGCAGGTTCAACTGGCGGCCATGGCCAGCGCAGGAAAGCTCGGGATTAAATCCGCGGGCAATGGTCTCTTTGCCAAAGTGATCGATGTCAAGGTTCGAGCAACCATACGCGTAGAAGCGCTGAAGACATTGGCTGCATTGATTGACGAGCATTTATCCGATGCTGTCAAATTTGCCGCCGAAGATCAGAGTGAGCCACTTAGAAATTTAGCGAACAGCATCAAGGCTAAACTGAAGCCTTCCGATGCGAGTGAAGGCCTGGTGAAAATTTTGAAAAACGGCACTATTGGAGAAAAACAAAATGCCGTAATAAGCCTTGGCGGAGTGGAAGGCAAAACTGCGGATGCCATCCTTTCGGATATGCTCGACCAGTACGTGGCAGGACAGATCCCTCTCGCCATGCAATTGGACTTGATTGAGGCCGCAAATAAACGCTCCACCCCTGCGATCAAAGAAAAATTGAAAAAGCTGGAAGCATCGCGAGACAAGAGCGACCAGCTCGCCCCCTACCGTATGCTGCTTGAAGGCGGAAATGCTGCGGAAGGAAAAAAGATATTTTTCGAAAAAGCCGAAGCATCTTGTGTGCGTTGCCATAAACTTGGCGAAGAGGGCGCGGATGTGGGGCCTCAAATGCTCGGGATCGGAACTCGCGCCACACGCGAATACATTCTGGAATCCATTATCTTTCCGAATGCCAAAATTGCCCCCGGGTTCGAGAGCGTGATTGTCGTATTAAAGTCTGGTATCAGTTATGCCGGAATTCTGAAAGGCGAGACCGACAAAGAATTGACCATTTTATCGCCCGAGGATGGGCTCCTGAAATTGGCCAAATCCGATATCACCAAACGCGACAGGGGGTTGTCAGCCATGGTGGAGGGCTTTGTCGATATCCTTCCGAAGCGAGACATTCGGGACCTCGTGGAGTTCCTTTCCAGCCAAAAATAGCCCAAAAAGGGACCCAAAAAAATTGTGAAAATAATTCAAGGGTAGGACCGTATACGGCCTACCCCCTCCTGTAGGATAGGTGCAGCAGTAGATGCCAATGGAGGCTGGAAAAGCTCGAACGGGGCGACACAACACCCCGTTTCGAGCTTTTCTTTTTAAGTAGCCAAAATCACCTGATTGGTGCCATCGAAAGTCGGCAGCAAAGCAGGGCAGTCCTAAATCTGTATGCAAGTTGTTGTTGTATAGCAACTTGCGTCGATTGATAAAACGCGGAAGAAGTCTTGTTTTTTTGCCGCTTTACCATGGTTTCCCTGATGTTTTAATAAACTTGTAACTTTTTACGGTTATGAGAATCATTTTGTTACCACCTGTCAGCGGTTACGTCAAAATGGCGTCGTTGAATGGGTGGTTAACAAAAAACATACCTTATAGTCTATGCAACGTTCACTCTTTAGTTCTTTCGTCAAAGCGATGGCTTGTGCCGTGCTTATCCTCGGCAGTGTCGCTGTCCAGGCTGCAGATGCCAATGGATCATGGACATGGACCCAACCCGGCCGCAATGGCGGACCTGATCGTAAATCCACCCTCACCCTCAAGGTTGACGGCGCCAAGGTAACTGGAAAAGTTTCCGCCCCCGGCCAGGGCGGCGCTGCTGTCGATACTGACATCGCCGATGGCAAGATCGATGGTGACACGGTTTCCTTCACCGTTACCCGCGAATTCAATGGCAACAAGCGCGTCGCCAAGTACAGCGGCAAGGTTGATGGCGATACCATCAAAGGCAAAATTGAAACTGATCGCAATGGAACCCCAAATTCGGCTGATTGGGAAGCCAAGCGCGAGAAAAAAGACGACAAGAAATAGTCTCTGTTACGTCTCCTCTTTGCATCGGGCGATGGATTTTTTCTATCGCCCGTTTTTCTTTTTATCAGCCAAAAACCGATGCCGGTTTTTGCCTTGTAAGACGGTGTTAATTTCCTGATGGTTGTCCCGTGATCTCCCGTCTATTTCTTCGAGGCTTCATTCTCTGCAACTTATGCATCTGTGGGTACATACCCACCCACGTCTCAGGCGCCGACTCAAAAGCAAACGTCCAGGGCGCGGAGTATTTTCCTCCTCCAGACAGCTCCGGGGGCTGGCGAACGCTTAACGACAGCGCCAAAACAAGGGAATTAGCGGGGATGGATCGCTCTCGCCTGGATCAGGCTTATACGTTTACCGAGCGTTGCAGTCAGAATGGGGGATTGCTTGTGGTGCGTCACGGCTACCTGGTGTTTGAGAAGTATTATGGTAAGGCGAATCGCAATGCCAATCCCGACATGGCATCCACGGGGAAAGCCTACACCAGCGTGGCTTGTGGCATCATGCTCAACGAGTTTAAAGACAAGATTCCCGAGGGCCTGGATCAAAAAGTATTCACCGAGAAATATTTGCCGGAGGCCTTTCCACTCGATGATCCACGCAAGGCGGATATTACCCTTGGGCAATTGTTATCCATGTCCGCCGGTTATCATGGAGAAGGAACAAGCCCTGGCGTGGTCAACGGACAAGTAGTTCCTTTGAAACCAGTTCCCGGTCAGGATATTCGTGACCTGGATGGTTCTTCCTTGCGAACCGTGCTTTGGACGAATGCCGGGGCCGGTTACTCCTACTCTTCCCCTGCGCCGCATATTGCCTCCATGGTGTTGCGAAAGGTAACCGGGATGGAATTGAAGGATTACATCAACGAGCGATTGGCAAAACCGATGGGCTGGGGACCCTGGGATTACTGCCTTCACCGTGGAGAATTCGTCATGCCGCACGCGAATGGGGCGGGCAGTACAGCAGTTCACGCAACGGATGCCCTCCGGTTTGCCTATTGCCTGCTGCATAACGGAAAATGGGGCGCGCAACAGTTGGTTCCGGCAGATTACGTGGATAAGCTCAATAAGCCCTCCAAATACAACACCCACACTCCATTCACCCTGATGTTTGAGAATAATTCGGATGGCCACGTCGCGGGTGCGCCACGCGATGCCTATTATAAATCCGGCGCCGGAGGGTTTGGGATCTTTGTTGTGCCATCTCTGGATATGGTGATTTACAAACTCGGCGGAAATGATGGCCAATATAATCCTGCCTTGACCGGACTGCCTCAAACCTTCCAGGACGATGGTTCACGAAAGGATTGGAAACCAATCCCTCGAACCCCATTTAACGAGGGAAGCATGGGCGGGGATGACGGGTTAAGGCGAGTATTGGAAATGGTTTCCGCAGCGGTGATGGAGTGAACGGGCAACAATTGTTTTGTTTTGCTTTGTTTTAGGGCTCTTCTATGGTGCGTCTGTGTTCACGGCTCTTTCTCCGCCCAGTACTTTTGCGTAGGCGGATAAATCTTTGTCGGTAAACACCCAACCTCTAAAAAAGTTGGAAACCTATTGAACAGCTTGGGACTCATTCGAATTAAGATTGAAGGAATATTATGAAAAGACTCCGTTCTATTTTGGCTCTATTGGCAATGACACTAATGACAGTGGCTCCGCTAAACGCGCAGACCCCTAAGATGGCCTCCACCGGTGGCAACAGTGCCCACGAAACCACCAGCACGGTCGTTGATGGTAACCGGGTAACCGTGACCTACGGACGACCTGCCGCCAAGGGACGAAAAATCTGGGGCGAATTGGTTCCCTTTGGAAAAGTCTGGCGCACCGGATCCGACGAAGCGACCACTCTGATCACTCAAAAAGATATCATGATTGGTGACCTGGCCGTTCCAGCAGGGGCGTACACCCTTTATACCCAGCCTGAGGAAAACGGATCCTGCAAATTGATCGTTAACAAAACTCTCGGACAATGGGGCATTCCCTACTCCCAGAAGAGCACCGAACTTGGCCGCGTGGAAATGCAGAAAGAAGCGACCGCAGGCCCCGTTGAGCTATTCACCATCAAAGTCGCCAAAGGTGCATCTGGCGGAGGTATGCTTCAATTGAGCTGGGAAAACTCCATGTATTCCGTTCCTATCACCGCCAAAAAGTAAGCGCTGGTTCTAATAAATTCCCGATGCGACGACCTTCCAAAATGGAGTCGTAAAGCGGAAAGGCCGCGAGCCACAACGGTTATTATTAAAATGATACCGTTGTTGGCTCTTTTTTTAGAAAACGCAGATTTTGCAGGAACCCTTCGGTGCGCCCCGGCTTGGAGAACAGGAACCCAATGATGACTTTTTTTGCGACTCAAAAAACGATTCCAGTAAATTTAAGACAGGCTCGTCCCGTCATCGCTGCTTTCCTGATGATCTCCGCCAGCTTGTTGCCTGTCAGCGCGCAGGACGCGTCGCCCGCTGGAATTCTTCAGGATTTAAAAAGCTTCAACTCCCTGGCCACAGTGCTTCACGTGGCGGCTCATCCCGACGATGAGAACACCCAATTAATAACTTACCTTGCCCGGGGACGCGGGTATCGCATGGGTTATCTCTCGATCACGCGCGGCGATGGAGGGCAGAACGTTCTTGGCCCTGAGTTTGGACATGAGCTGGGAGTGGCCAGAACCCACGAGCTGATGGCCGCTCGGCATCTCGACGGAGGTCGGCAGTTTTTCACCACGGCCCTCGATTTCGGCTTTTCCAAAGATTACAAGGAAACATTAAAAATTTGGGATAAACCACAAGTGCTGGGAGATGTAGTGCGAGTCATTCGGACCTTTCAACCGGATGTGATCGTTACCCGCTTCTCGCCCCAGCCTGGAAATACTCATGGTCACCACACCGCTTCTGCAGTGCTGGCGCTGGAAGCGTTCAGCCTGGCTGGCGATCCTAAAGCATATCCCGAGCAATTGACTTATTTGAAGCCATGGCAGGCCAAAAGGATCATGCAGAACGGCGGCAGGGGTGTGCAGATCGACATTGGAGGGGACGATCCCGTGACCGGTGAGTCTTTTGCATCGATTGCAGGACGGAGCCGGTCCATGCATAAGACGCAAGGCTTCGGCAATTTTGGGGGCGGGGCTGCGCGGGGGCCCAGAATGGAATCTTTTAGTCTGTTGGCCGGTGAGCCAGCCACCAAAGACATCATGGATGGCATCGACACGACCTGGGGCAGAATTCCCGGCGGAGCAGAGGTTGGAACCCTGACCTCGGAAGTGATCGAAAAATTCGACGCGAAAAACCCATCTGCAAGCATCAATGCCCTTTTGGCCATTCGAAAAAAAGTCGCAGGCCTTCCGAACGGAACATTGGTTGATGAAAAGAAAATCCAGTTGGACCACATCCTGGCAGAGTGCCTTGGACTCTCAGTCAGAACGGTAATCTCCCAACCAGAAGTAGTGCCCGGAGAACCGCTGAAAATGGTGCACACGGCATTGATCAATTCGGAGATTCCCGTGAAATGGGTCTCTGTGAGATATCCAGCCAATAAGGGGGTAACGCGAAAGTCGATTGATCTCAAAAGGGGCGAAATCACCAGACGCGAGGCCACCGAAAAGATCCCCAACTCCACGCCCTTGACGCAACCTTACTGGTTGAGGGAACCACTTGGCGAAGGTGTTTTCCGGGTAAAAGAATCGAATTTGATTGGGCAACCCGAGAATTCACCGGCTTTTCCGGTGGAAAATGTCTTTGAGGTTCAGGGTGAACCCTTGGTGATCATGGATGAGCCGCTTTCCATCACCGGGGATGGAGTGAACTATGAATCACGCAGAAAACTCGAAGTGATATCCCCGGTCTCATTAAAATTCAGTGCTGCTGTTCAATTGACCGCGCCGAACGGAATAATTCCCGTCAGCCTGGAAGTCACTGGCATGAGGGCAGGGGAATCCGGCGCGGTTTCTTTGGATTTGCCCGCCGGATGGAAGGCAAGTCCTGAAAAGCAAAATTTCAAGCTCGGTAAAATGGGCGATAAAACTTCCGTGGCCTTTAAAGTGACCGCCCCCTCCAAAAGCAGCACAGCCACTGTCGGAGCACACGCCGAAATCAACGGGGCAAGATATGATAATCAGCGCGTTGAAATTCGATATTCCCACTTGCCTTTGCTGGTTTTGCAACCTCAAGCAATCCTGAAAACCGTTGCCCTGGACATGAAAACAAGCGGGCATCAGGTGGGATATCTACCAGGAGCAGGTGATAGCGTGGCCGAGAATATCGAACAAATGGGCTACGCGGTCACTTCACTTCAGGGAACGGATTTGACACCGGATAAACTGAAAAACTTCGACGCGGTGGTGATTGGGATTCGTGCGTTAAACGTCCGCAAAGATTTAGCGGGACATATGGATGGCTTGTTCCGTTACGTGGACGGTGGAGGAACG
>JAQGOY010000156.1 GCA_028293375.1 Verrucomicrobiales bacterium
CATCATGCAGTACAACAGGCAGGGCGCTCAAACGCCAATCGCTCCCTATGATTTGAAAATATCTGGCGACCGGGTGACCGACGAGTTGGCGGCAGTTACTTTTCTGGCCCCCGATCATCCTGTTCTCAATAAGCCCAACAAGATCAGCATGGTTGATTTTGAAGGATGGGTGCAGGAGCGCGGCGTCTATTTTCCCAACCAGTGGGACGAGCATTTTGTTCCAATCCTCTCCTGCGCGGATCAGGGTGAAGCGCAGTTGAAAGGCGGTTTGCTCGTCGCTCAATATGGCAAGGGTTACTTCGTTTACACCGGACTTACCTGGTTCCGCCAGTTGCCCGCAGGAGTGCCGGGAGCCTATCGGCTATTCGCGAACATGCTTTCCCTCGGCAAATGAATCCCGATAATAATCAAGGGACATCCAATAAGGATTTATTGGAAGGATCAGTGGTTGCAGGGGATGAAAGCACTGGCATCCCGGTTTTGACCACCTGGAAGGCAGTTTACTGGTTTGTTCTCGGAGCCTTCGTCATCTGGGTGGCCGTGCTTGCTCTGTTAACGAGGTTGTACGCATGACCTCACTCGACTACGTGGTGCTCGTCGCCACCATGTTAGGGATTGCTGTCTATGGAATTTGGAAAACCCGGCGGCATGAAAACCTGAGCGGTTACCTGAAAGGCGAGAGGACGCAGGGGTGGGCGACCATCGGCCTTTCCGTGATGGCGACGCAGGCCAGCGCGATTACCTTCCTTTCCACACCCGGCCAGGGATACGAGAACGGAATGGGTTTTGTGCAGAACTATTTTGCCATGCCCATTGCGCTGATCATCATCGCTGCGGTGTTTCTGCCCATGTACCGGCATCTCAACGTTTACACCGCCTATGAATATCTCGGCAGAAGGTTCGATTCCAAAACAAGGCTGCTGGGCGCAGGCTTGTTTCTTCTTCAGCGCGGCCTTTCCGCAGGCATCACCATTTATGCTCCCGCCATTATTCTCTCCACGGTCATGGGCTGGCGCCTTGATCTCACCATTTTATTTAGTGGCATCCTGGTAATTATTTATACCGTATCTGGCGGGAGTGAATGCGTCAGCATCACCCAGAAATACCAGATGGCGCTGATCTTTGCCGGCATGGGAGTTGCATTCGGAGTGCTGATCCACAAGCTCACCCGGCATGCGACTCTTCACGATGCGCTAACATTGGCTGGTTCCTTCCAGAAAATGGAAGCAGTCGATTTTTCGTTTGATGTTAAAAAGCGCTACACCATTTGGTCAGGCCTGTTTGGCGGCATGTTCCTGATGCTTTCCTATTTTGGGACGGACCAGTCGCAAGTTCAGCGATATTTATCCGGGTCATCGCTGCGCGAGAGCCGCCTGGGATTGATGTTCAATGCTGTGCTTAAAATACCGATGCAATTTTTAATTTTGCTGACCGGGGTCCTCGTTTTTGTCTTTTATCAATTCGAACAACCACCCTTGTTTTTTAACCAGAGCACGGCAAAGCAGCCCACGCTGGTGGGAAAAGAAACATGGCTCGAGGCACAATCCGGTCAATATGCGCAGCTTCACGCCCACAAGAAGGAGGCCATCGAGAAATGGCTGGCCGCACGTCGTGCTCAAAACCCTTCCGCAGAGAAGGCCGCGCATAAGGAAATTCTAAGAATTCAGGAATGGAGCGAGAATGTCCGCACCAACGCTCTTGCCGTGGCTGACCCCAAAAACAAATCGAAGGATTCGGATTATGTCTTCATCACCTTTGTGACTCACTACCTTCCTCACGGGATTGTCGGATTGCTGGTTGCAGTGATTTTTGCCGCCGCGCTCTCTTCCAAAGCGTCAGAACTGAATGCCCTGGGTTCAACCACCACGGTTGACTTCTACAAACATGTGATTAGGAAGGACGCCACCGACCTGCACTACATTGCCGCATCAAAATGGTTTACTGCACTCTGGGGAATGGTTGCCCTCGGTTTTGCCTTGTTTGCCAATTTGGCTGAGAATTTGATTCAGGCAGTCAATATCATCGGCTCCATTTTCTACGGCGTCGTGTTGGGCCTTTTCATGGTGGCTTTTTTCCTCAGGAAAGTCGGCGGCACCTCTGTATTCTGGGGGGCGGTCCTTGCCCAACTCATGGTTTTTGCCCTTTTCTTCACTTTGAAAATTAGTTATCTGTGGTATAATTTAATAGGATGCGCGGGGTGTGTCCTGTTCTCCCTGGTTTTTCAAGCGTTTCAGTCTGGATCTTCCTCCAGCGCCGGCAGGGAGGTTAAAGCATGAGTCCAACTCCGGTAATTTGTTTTGGCCAGCAGCCTTGCGGTTTCTTTCCAAGGCGGTTTTTGTATGCCAAATTCCTGACCGCCCGCAGGCTTCAGCAGGAAATCGGGGGGGAGATTGTATTTTTCTATCATGACAGCGATCACGACGCCCGGGAAACCCGAACCACTTTGAGGAACCGAAAGACCGGCGAGGCGTTGCAACTTAATTTTGCTTTCCGAAACAAAACGCAAAGAAAGTTTTCACCGCTTTATCGGAAAGAACTGGCATCAGATTGGCAGGAGAAGACAGCCCTGCAGTTGCCGGGGTATGTCGACCCGAAATGGTTGGAGCCCTTCTCCAAGGAATCCGGGAAAACAGCGGCCGATTTCTGCCTGGGGATATATCGGGCGATGGGTCTATTGGAAGGCGTGCGAGTGGTTCGCTCCAGCGATTTCGGATTTCGCAGGCAGGCTTGCGACATTCCTGACTTTTTTGTCGATTTGGAGTATGAGGGAGAATCCGTGCGAGCAAGGTACCAGGATGGCGTTTTTACACTGCATGAGGGTGGAAATTCATTTATAACT
>JAQGOY010000188.1 GCA_028293375.1 Verrucomicrobiales bacterium
GGACGGCACCTTCATTAAATTTGAACCGGACCCAGAGATTTTTAAGGCTACCGAATTCCGCCAGGAATTTATCGAACGCCGCTTGCGTCACTACAGTTATCTCAATTCAGGCCTCAAACTCCTCTATAACGGCCAGGTTTTTCAATCCCGCCGCGGCCTGATGGACCTCGTAATCGAGGAACTCGCCACCGACCACAGCGAACCCATTTATCCACCCCTCCATTACACAAGCAAGACCCTGGAATTTTGTTTCACTCACAGCAATAGCCGCTATGGCGAAACTTTTTTCTCGTTCGTTAATGGCCAGTTTACTTCAGATGGCGGAACTCACCTCAGCGCATTCCGCGAAGGATTGCTGAAGGCTGTCAATGAGTACGGCAAAGCCAAATATGAAGGCGATGACGTTCGCGAGTGCATGGTCGGAGCGGTCGCTATCCGGCTCAAGGATCCCGTCTTTGAATCGCAAACCAAGAATAAGCTCGGCAATACTGAAATTCGTTCGGAACTGGTCAACACCGTCCGTGAAGAACTCCTTCATTTCTTTAACCGCAACAAGGAGGTTGCTGAGAAAATTCTCGCCAAGGTCGAAGACACTCAGCAACTCCGAAAAGAACTTCAGGATGTTAAAAAACTGGCGCGCGAACGTTCCAAAGCTATCACCCTTCGCATTCCCCAACTGAAGGACTGCAAACTTCATTTTGACAAAGCAAAGGGAAAAGGGGAGGGCACCATGGTCTTTCTGACCGAAGGCCAATCGGCTGCCGGATCAATCGTCAGCACCCGTGACGTCAGTACCCAGGCCATATTTGTGCTCAAGGGCAAGCCTTTGAACGTCTGGGATCTCAAGCGGGATATCGTTTATAAAAACGATGAAATGTATAACCTCATGCGCACCCTAGACATCGAGGATAACATCGAGCGGTTGCGCTACCAAAAGGTGATCCTCGCCACCGATGCCGACGTCGATGGCCTGCACATCCGCAACCTCTTAATCACTTATTTCTTCAAGTTTTTCGAGCAGGTCATTCACGACGGTCATTTGTTCGTCCTCGAAACCCCGCTTTTCCGTGTGCGCAATAAGGAGCAAACCATTTACTGCTACAGCGAAGCCGAACGGGACGAAGCCGTCAAAAAACTCGGTAAAAGCGCAGAAACTACCCGGTTTAAGGGTTTGGGCGAAATTTCTCCTTCCGAGTTTAAACAATTTATCGACAAAAAAACCATGAGGCTCAGCAAGGTCGAGTATGCCCCCCGGCCTGATTATTCAAAAATCCTGACTTTTTACATGGGCAAAAATACTCCGGAACGGAAGGATTACATCATGGAGAATTTGGTTGTCCCCATTGAAGATTAACGATCTTGTCACATGAGCGATCCAGCAAATAAATCTCCCGGCGAAGACGGCAAGGAAAAACAAAAGGAGTTGTTCCCGCCTCCCTCTCAGGAACCAGCCAAAGGCAACAGTAAACCTGAAGGCGCCAACGAGCCCATCACCCAGGTTCATTCCGCTCCTTTCGTAGTCGATGGCCCTCTGCATAAGCGGATGGATACCAGTTTCATGGAATACGCCTCCTACGTCATTCGTGACCGCGCAATTCCCAATCTGGCCGACGGTTTGAAACCCGTTCAACGCCGTATCCTTTGGTCTTTGCATGAAAAAGATGACGGCAAGTTCATCAAGGTCGCAACCATTTCCGGTCATTGTGCCCAGTACCACCCCCATGGTGATGCCGCCATTAATGACGCCATGGTCGTCCTCACCAATAAACGTTATTTGATCGAGGGCCAGGGTAATTTCGGCAACGTTCACACTGGCGATCCCGCTGCCGCTGCCCGTTACATCGAATGTCGCCTGACCGAACTCGCTCGGAACGAACTTTTTAACGATGACCTGACTGAGTTCGTGGCCAGTTACGACGGTCGTAACAAGGAACCGGTCCATCTTCCTTCCCGACTCCCAACCTTGCTCATGCTGGGTACCGAGGGCATTGCCGTCGGCATGTCCTGCAAAATCCTTCCTCACAATTTTATCGAATTGCTCGAAGCGCAAATTTGCATCCTTAAAAAACAACCCTTTAAATGTCTGCCTGATTTCCGCACCGGCGGACTCATGGATGCCCGTGATTACGCAGATGGAAAAGGCAGCATAAAAGTCCGCGCGAAAATCAAGGTGAAGGATTCTTCCACACTCTCCATCAAGGAGATTCCTCCCATGACCACCACCGATTCTTTGATCGGGTCTATTGAGGATGCCGTCCGAAAAGGCAAATTAAAGGTCAAGAGTATCAACGATTTCACCGCCGAGGATGTTGAAATCGAAATCAAGGTTTCCAATGGGCTCGATGCCGAGCAATTGGTTGATGGTCTTTACGCCTTCACCGATTGCGAAGTCAGCATCACCAGTCGCATTATTGTCATCAAGAATAATCGGCCGGTCGAGTTGACTGTCTCCGAGGTGCTGCGGGAAAACACCGCTCAACTTCTGGATCTCAATAAAAGGGAACTCGAACTGAAGGAGTCCAAGCTCCAGCAGGACCTCCATTATAAAACCCTCGTCCGTTTGTTCATCGAAAATCGTATCTACAAGAAGATCGAACAATCCAAATCCAACGAGGCCGTCTACGCCGCCATTTACGAAGGTTTCAAACCGCTTCGTGCCGAAATGTTCAAGGATCTTTCGGACGAGGATGTCGCAATGCTCCTGGAAGTTCGCATCCGCAGAATCTCCCTCTTTGACATCAATAAACATAAAGAGGAAATCGAAAAAGTTAAGGCTGAACTGGAAGAAACACGAAAGCATCTCAAGAACATCACCAAGTACACCATTGGCCGTCTCGACGCCATGATTGCCAAATACCGCGATCAGTACCCACGCCTCACCAAAAGCAGCCGCTACGACGAAGTTGATGCCAAAGATGTCGCCTTCAAGGGCTTTAAGGTCTCTTATGATCGCGAAAGCGGTTATGTGGGCTACAAAGTTGCAGGTGACGAATTCCGCATCGATTGCACCAAATTCGATAAGCTCCTGTTTGTTTTCAAGGACGGGCATTACAAAGTAGTGGAACTCCAGGAAAAAATGTTTGTCGGCCCGGATTTGCTTTATTGTGCCATCCCGGAAAGGGATCGGGTGTTCACCCTTTGTTACACCAATCGCGAGGCCACTTACATCAAGCGTTTCGCCTTCGGTGGCATAATCATGAACAAGGAATATTTTTGCATTCCTGAAAAGTCACGTATCATGTTTTTCGAGGCCGACACCCCCGAGCAGTTGTTCATCAAATACAAACCCGCCCCCCATCAGAAAATATCGCAGCAAACTTGCAAACCCTCTGAAATCGAGGTGAAAACGCCCAAAACACTCGGCCGCCAGATTTCCATAAAGGACGTCGGGTCGATCAATGGCAAGCCACCCCGCAACTGGGATCCCGGAGAAACCACCACCAAGGTCCTCTTTACCTAAGACGCCTTCGGCAGCTTTCAAAATTCCCGCCAGGAGTTTGTGCTCCTGGCTTTTTTTGCGTTCAAATAACTATTAGTATGCGCGTGAAATAAATGTTTTTATTTTTGTAGATTTACCTAAAGCCATTCCACAACCCGTCGATGATAGGGGTGTCGAAAGACATGGCGGCAGGCAGCCAGATAAAGCCTGCGGGTCAATAACGGTGACCGCCCTATCAAAGGTTCACCACGCGGCAGGGATGCCACGTCAAACAAAACCCTCAACAGAGGGTGACTCACGGAAGGGTCAGTTATGGTAATTAATACAAATACACCGGCTACGAGCAGCGCACGTCTCCTCGCAGAATCATCGTCCATGTTGTCCAAGTCTCTCTCGAGATTGTCTTCGGGTTCGAAGATCGTTTCTCCTGAAGATGACGCGGCTGGTATGGCTGTCTCCATGCGGTTCGATGCTCAACAAAACCGGACCACCGCCGCCAGCGCTAACGTTGGCAACGCCATCTCCTTCAGCCAAACCCAGGACGGCTTCCTGCAGAAAATCGGCAAAGCGTTTGATCGTATGTCTGAGTTGAGTGTTCTTTCCCAGGACATTACCAAGACAGATACCGACCGCGCTCTGTATGACAAAGAGTTCCAAACCCTTGGCACTTACATCACCAACACCGCGAGTAAGGACTTCAACGGCGTCAGCTTGTTCTCCACGAACACCCAGGATGTCACCACTGATGGCGAAGGTAACTCCACCAGCACCTTCACCATGGGCGGGGTCGATCTCGCTGCCAGCGCCTACACCAGCGCCACCGGTGCTGATGTCACCACCACCACCAACGCCGCTAGCGCTCTGACCACCGTCAAGGCTGCTATCACTCAGTTGGCCACTGATCGCGCCTCCGTCGGCGCCAACATCTCCCGCTTGAGCTACACCAGCGAGCAGTTGGGCGTTCTCAAGGATAACATCGGTGCTGCAAACAGCCGCATCAAGGATGTCGATGTTGCGGAGGAATCCACAAAATATGCCCGCTACAACATTCTGGTCCAGGCAGGCACAGCGATGTTGGCGCAGGCTAACTCAAGCCCTCAATCTGCACTTCGGCTCTTAGGATAGGCCGCGGTTTACAGATTTAGAAAGCTCTCGGGCAGCGTTCGCTTCGCTGCCCGAGGTTTTCTTTTTCTTCCTTCTCACTTTTTCTCTAAAGTTTCTCCCTTTCTCTGCCGATAAGACGATTATGGATCTTGGTATCTCAGGATTGGCCTCCGGATTTGACTGGAAAACTCTCGTTTCTCAGCTTGCTGATGCCGAACGTACCCCTCAAACACGCCTGCGTACGGAACAATCAAAAATTGCTCAGCAAAAAAATGCCTATGATTCCATCAAAACCCAGATGGGGGTGCTGAATAATCGCCTGACCACTCTCAAGGATCCTGACTTGTATAACAGCAGGCTCACCTCCGTGTCAGACAGCGCTTATATCTCTGCCACCGCCACCACTGCCTCTGCTGTCGGCTCTTACTCTTTCAACGTCACTCAGCTCGCCACTTCATCCCGCTTTACGGGATCCTCAGATGCAGGCGCTCCTATTTCCGCCACCGATGACGTGGCCACCCTGATCGTTTCCGATGCGAAACTGGCCAACACCATCACGGCTGGAACGCTTACCGTGAACGGCAAACAAATCACCATTGCTTCCACCGATACTTTGAAGGGAGTTTTCGACAAAATCTCTACCGCCACTTCAGGCGCAGTTATCGGAACGTATTCGACCTCGGCCGATAAAATCTCGCTCACAAGCTCGGATCCCATCGTCCTTGGCAGTGCAGGGGACAGCAGCAATTTCTTCCAGGCATGCAAACTATATAATAATGGAGCGGGAACGATCACCAGTTCCAGCAATCTTGGCGCCGTAAAGACTTCCTCGACCATTGCCAATTCCAATTTGAAAACTGCGGTTTCTGACGGAGGAAGTGGCGCAGGCGAATTCAAAATCAACGGTGTTTCCATTTCCTTTGACGCGACTACCGATGGTATCACTGACGTGCTGAACAGGATCAATAATTCGGCCGCTGGAGTAAACGCCACTTACGATCAGGTCAACGATTGCTTCTCTCTCACCAACAAAACTACCGGCGATGTCGGTGTTGCTCTTGAAGATGTTACCGGAAATTTTCTTGCCGCTACAGGTCTTTCCGGCGGTTCTCTCACTCGCGGAAAAAACCTTCTCTACACAGTCAACGGAGGGGGGCAGCTGGTCAACCGCTCCAATCAGATTAGCTCGGACAGCTCTGGAATTTCAGGTCTGACTGCGAATGCTATTAAGGAAGGTTCCACCACCGTCACGGTGGCTAGCGACTCCGCTAAAATTAAGACCGCAATTACCTCTTTCATTAGTGATTATAACAAGGTCCAGGCCATGATCGACGCCCAGACCTCCAGCACTACCGATTCTACAGGTAAGGTCACCGGCGGCATCTTGCAAAACGATCCTGATGCAAGCTCCATCGCGAAATCTCTTCGTTCCACCTCTTTTGGTCAAATTTCCGGTCTCAGTGGAGTATTTAAGCAAATTTCAGATTTCGGAATTGATACCAGCGGAACTGACAACTCCCTCTCTCTCAAGGACTCCTCCAAACTCGACGCTGCCCTCGCCACCGATGTTTCTTCCGTAAAGGATTTCTTTAGTAATTCCACCAAAGGTCTTGCCGTCTCTCTTGCTTCGGTTGTCGATAAAATTATTGGCGACGATGGTTCTCTCACTTCACGCTCGAAACATTTGACGGACCAATCCACCAGCATTGACGATCAGGTGGTGGAGCTGGAAAAGCGCGTTCAGGACGACAAAGACCGCTTGACTGCCAGTTTTATTGCCATGGAAAGTGCTCAGGCCAAAAATACCCAGCAGCTTTCTTTTCTAACCAAGAATTTTGGTTAATCGTTTTTGACTCTTCATTTTTTCTCATGGATTTGCTAAGCTTCCCCGATGGAAACTCCTGATCTACTGT
>JAQGOY010000225.1 GCA_028293375.1 Verrucomicrobiales bacterium
AATCATCGCCGCCAAATCTGGTTTTACCTTTGCCGGTTACGCCACACCGGAAGCCACCCTTCATTCCCTGCTGTGGGCCGCCAGCACTGGCGACGTTGAGAAACTGCTGGCTTGTTGCACCCCTGACCAGGTCAAACGATTCAAAGCCAAACTGGCCGGCAAAACCGAAGCCGAAGTTGCGGCCAGCCTCAAGCAAATCTCCACTTCCATGGCTGATTTTAAACTTGAAAAAACCGAGCCCATTTCGGAAGACCAGGCCCGGCTTCACCTCACCGTCCAGCCCTTTCCCGGCCATCCGCATGTAGGCCATGACATCCAGGTCATGCAACGCATCGATTCCAACTGGAAATATGCAGGCAAGTACGGAGTCGATTTCAAAGAAGATTAAGCGTCACTCCTCTCAATCCACCATATTCGATATTTTTGTGAACTTCGAAAAGATCCATAAAAATGCGTTCCAGCGCGACGAAAGCGCGCCCCACGGCTCAAGACTTCATTCAAAGAACTGCATCAGCAAGGCCCCACGCTTACTCACTTACTCCACGAAAAAATCGCGCCGAGGTTTTACCCTCGTCGAACTCCTGGTCGTGATTGCCATTATCGGCATTCTGACCGGACTCCTGCTCCCGGCCCTCAGCCGCGCCAGAGAGTCTATCCGTCGCACCGCGTGCATTAGCAATCTCAAGCAAGTAAACCTCGCCATCCGACTCTACGCCGAGGACTGGTCAGACACCCTGCCAGTCCTGCCCGATCCCAATCCTTACCCCAATGGTGTGGGAGCTTATTACAAACAATTAGTCAAAAGCTACCTCGGCCTCATGGGTCCGGCGGCCTCGAACGAAACCGTGTTCGTCTGCCCGTCGGATCCGATTCAAAAGCATCAACTCAACCACGCCTTTACCAGCTACACCTTTAACGGTTTCGAAACCGATCCCGGTTCGTTGCCACGAATCACTGGCAAAAAACTCGACACCATTCGCACACCCACCAAAGCCGTGCTGGTCGGAGAATTCCCGGCCTTCTTTGGGGGCTCCTGGCATCCTCTATTTGTCAAGAAAACCATAGACTCCAAAGCAAACCTGAGCTTTGTCGATGGACATGCCGCGTTCACCAGAATCTATTGGGATGGAAACACAAACTCCATCCCGAGCGACTATAATCCCCCGCACCACTACGACTACAATTGGACTGGCGAATAGAATTCCAGATCTCCCCTTCGTCCATTCTTGCCCGCTCTTGCTCCCACGTCTCCTTCCAGATGCCCGAATCACCCTTCATAAATGTTACTTCATGTGGTATCCTCTTCCAGCACGATATCGCAAAAACCATGCAGCCCATTCACCATTTATTATTGTATCGATGACCCCGACACTTTTCGCAGCCATTATCCTTCTGTTGTTGATCGCCAAATTCTTCGGCCAACTTTGGCTCGATCATCTCAACCAAAGCGAGATCCGCAAAAACGCGTCCACCGTTCCACCTGCTTTTCGCGATTTCATTACCGAAGAGAACTACTTCAAATCCGTCCAATACTCATTCGCCAAGATTAAATTTGGGCGCATCGAATTGATGTTCGATTTTGTAATCAGCGCCATCATCCTGTTCTCCGGCATTCTACCCTGGTTTTTCACAATTGGCACCGGGGTCCTCGGCACCACTTCCTGGGGTTCCTCGCTCCTGCTCATTGTTTTTACCGTGCTGCTCTTCATTCCCGGGCTCCCGTTTTCATACTACAACCAATTCGTCCTCGAAGAGAAATTCGGGTTCAATACCTCGAACTTCCGCACCTGGATCCTCGATCGGCTCAAAGGCCTCGCCCTTCTCCTGATGCTGGGATGGCCCATCCTCGCGCTGCTCCTCACCATCATTGCCAAATCGGGTCCATGGTGGTGGTTCTGGGGATGGTGCGCCATCATCGGTATCCAGCTCGTCATGATGGTCCTGGCCCCAATCGTAATCATGCCGCTCTTCAACAAATTCAAACCGCTCGAAGAAGGAACACTGCGCCAGCGACTTCTCCAACTCGGCGAAAAAACCGGGTTCAGCGCCAAAACCATACAGGTCATGGATGGCAGCAAGCGTTCGCGCCACAGCAACGCCTTCTTCACCGGGTTCGGAAAGTTCCGCAAAATCGTCCTTTTCGATACCCTCATTTCTCAGCTTGATGAGTCCGAACTCGAAGCGGTTCTGGCCCATGAAATCGGTCACTACAAAAAAGCGCACATCCCCAAGATGCTGGCGTGGGGGGCCATCACTTCACTCCTCGGGCTCTATCTCCTGGCGTGGCTAACCAACCAGCCGTGGTTCTTCCACGCCTTCGGTTTGCAAACCCGCTCCATCCCCGCGGCGCTGCTTCTCTTCACACTGACCACCGAACTCGTCACCTTTTGGTTCACGCCCTTGGGCAACCTCTTTTCCCGCAAATTCGAATTCGAAGCCGACGCCTTTGCTTCGGATGCGGTAGGCGCTGCCATTCCTCTGATTGGCGCCTTAAGAAAACTTAACGATAAAAATCTAAGCAACCTGACGCCGCACCCCCGCTACAGCGCGTTTTACTATTCCCACCCCACCCTCGTCGAGCGCGAGCGAGCCCTGAAAAATGCCTGAAAACAAGGCGGGCCCTTTGTCGCTCCTCTTGCGCACCTGCGGATGAACACGAAACAAAGTAATGGGACCAAAATTGAATGGTTCCGTTCACTCCCACTATTTCGAATTGTAAAGGTCTCCCAGAACTGGACAATACTCCCGTCGCATGAAAACAATGAAAAAGTCTTCCAGTAACAACAAAGCCAAGCCCTCGGCTGGTGCCAGTAAAAAACCGGCGTCCGCCAGTAAAGCAGCGGCCAACACGCGTCCCTATTCCAGCCTCGTCCTTGACGGACCCGAACGCGCCCCCAGCCGCGCCATGCTTTACGCTGTCGGTTTCAAGAAAGAAGACTTTTCCAAACCGGTCATCGGCATCGCTTCCACCTGGAGTATGGTCACGCCGTGCAACATGCACATTGATGCCCTCGCACGCGAAGCTGAAACCGGCGCCAACAAAGCGGGTGGCAAAGCCGTTATTTTCAATACTATCACCATCTCCGATGGCATCTCCATGGGCTCCGAAGGGATGAAGTATTCCCTCGTCTCCCGCGAAGTCATCGCGGACTCCATCGAAACTGTCGTTGCCTGCGAAGGCATGGACGGCTTCGTCGCCATCGGTGGATGCGATAAAAACATGCCCGGCTGCCTCATGGCCATCGCCCGCATGAACCGTCCTGCGGTGTTTGTCTATGGGGGCACCATCCTTCCCGGCTGCATCACCGGCGACTCGCGCAAACTCGATGTCGTCTCCGTCTTCGAAGCCGTCGGAGCGCACGCCAACAAAAAGATCGATGACAAAGAACTGCACGCCATCGAGTCCTGCGCCATTCCCGGCCCGGGCAGTTGCGGCGGCATGTACACCGCCAACACCATGGCCAGCGCCATCGAAGCCCTTGGCATGAGCCTGCCAAACAGCTCTGCGCAAAATGCCATGTCCGCTGCCAAGAAAGACGATTGCCAGCGAGCGGGCGCCGCCGTCATGAACCTGATCCAGAAAGGTATCAAACCGCTCGATATCATGACCCGTAAGGCTTTCGAAAACTCCATCACCGTCATCATTGCTCTGGGTGGATCGACAAATGCCGTTCTCCATCTTCTCGCCATGGCAAATGCCGCCAATGTTCCCCTCACCATTGACGACTTCACTACCATCGGCAAAAATGTGCCAGTATTGGCGGATCTCAAACCGAGCGGCAAACACCTTATGTCGGAGCTCGTCGCCATCGGCGGCATCCGTCCGCTAATGAAAACCCTGCTGGATGCCGGGCTGCTCCATGGAGATTGCCTCACCGTCACTGGCAAAACTTTGCGCGAAGACCTTACTGCCGTGAAACCGTATATCAAGGGTCAAACCATCATTCGTTCGCTCGATAATCCGATCAAAAAAGACAGCCACCTCGTGATTCTTTACGGCAACCTCGCTCCAGGTGGAGCAGTCGCTAAAATCACTGGGAAAGAAGGGCTCCTGTTTAAAGGTCGTGCCCGGGTTTACAATTCTGAAGAACTTGCCATGCACGCCATCCTGGATGGCTCCATTGTTGCGCGGGATGTCGTTGTGATCCGTTACGAAGGGCCTAAAGGCGGCCCTGGAATGCGGGAAATGCTCGGGCCAACCAGTGCCATCATGGGTAAAGGTTTGGGCAAAGAAGTGGCGTTGATCACCGATGGCCGTTTTTCTGGAGGTACCCACGGATTCGTAGTCGGGCACATTACCCCGGAAGCCTATGTCGGCGGTCCGCTTGCGCTGATCAACGAAGGAGATGAACTGACCATCGATGCCGAAAAAAGAACACTGAGCGTGAATGTCAGCGCCGTCGAACTGAAAAATCGTAAAGCAAAATGGAAGGCCCCCAAGCCTCAGTATACGCGAGGAGTTTTGGCCAAATACGCTCACACGGTCACCAGCGCGTCCCTAGGTGCAGTGACAGATAATAATCTTTCTTTGTGACCTAGCATTTAACCATTAGGTAAGTGTTACAAAACCGACACGCGGAAGGCGAAGCGCTTCCGCGTTTTCCTTTTCGACCGGTCAATTCATCGATCTGTAACGTGCTCCATTGAATGTTGGGATTCGTTATGCGACCGCGAGTATTCTCTCGCCCCCGGGAATCCACTCGGATGATTCGTGATTTTTCCAGCGTTTATGGACAATCCATATGATAAATCACTATAGCTGTTTCGTAGTTCGTCGACAATGTGCGCGAGGAACCTTCAGGGCATATCTGACTACGGTGATTCTCCCGCCGCGTTTAATCCTTCAAAGCGATCTCCTATTACTGAGAGCATTCATGCAGGGATGCCGGCTTCCTGCGAAGTAGTGATGGATGTGTGCAAGCTATGTATCTTTTGACCTGCCTGGGGGTGGAAATTGCAGGCTTGCAGAGGAGGCAAGGCGTCTGTATTTCTGTCCGGCTCATTTATGAACTATAAAATTTCAAAGCGCGCAGCGTCCCTGGCTCCCTCCCTGACCCTGGCTATCGATTCGAAAGCCAAACAGATGAAGGCGGAAGGCCTGGATGTGGTTGGCTTTGGCGCAGGTGAACCTGATTTTGATACTCCCATCCACATCAAAGATGCAGCCATTAAAGCGCTCAATGACGGATTCACAAAGTATACTCCGAGCAGCGGTATTCCTGAGCTGAGGCAGGCAGTGGCGGACAAATTCAAGAGAGATAACGGGTTAACCTATAAACCCTCGCAGGTGATTGTTTCCAACGGCGGAAAGCATTCCTGTTATAATGTTATCCTGGCGACTTGCGAGGAAGGGGACGAAGTGATCATCCCCTCCCCTTACTGGCTGAGTTATCCTGAGATGGTAAAACTGGCTGGAGCCACCCCAGTGATCTTGCAAACGTCGGATAAAACAGAATTCAAGGTCACTCCGGAGCAACTGCGCAGCGCCATAACTCCCAAGACGCGGCTTTTCATTTTGAATTCTCCGAGCAACCCGACCGGATCGCTTTATACGCGGGACGAGATCAAAACGCTGGGTGATATTTGCGTTGAGAAAAACGTGTTGATCATGAGCGACGAGATTTACGAGAAACTGGTCTATGACGGAGCGGAACATGTCAGCGTGGCTAGTTTCTCACCCGCGCACTATGACCATACGATCATTGTGCATGGATTGGCCAAGGCCTATTCCATGACCGGCTGGCGATTGGGTTACCTGGCTGCTCCGGAACCTATTGCCAAGGCGATTGACGCAATCCAGAGCCACAGCACATCCAACCCAACTTCCTTCGCGCAAAAAGGCGGTGTGGCGGCGTTGAACGGACCGCAAGATCATTTGGCTAAATGGCTGGCGGAATACTCCAAACGCCGTAGTTACGCGCACGAGAGGTTGAACAAAATGCGCGGCATCACATGTGTGAATGCAAAAGGCGCCTTTTACCTATTCCCGAATATTTCGGCGCTGGGTTTGAAATCAGCCGATTTCTGTTCACGCCTGCTTGAGCAGGAAAAGGTGGCGGCAGTCCCGGGAATTGCTTTCGGGGCGGATGATTATATGCGAATGAGCTATGCAACGAGCATGGCCAATATCGAAAAAGGTCTGGATCGTTTAGAAAAGTTTGTTCAAACGCTTTAGGGGGTGAAGGTCAATCGGATTCCTTTCCCTTGCACAGAGGCTTTATTGACGGGGGCTGCCTGGCAATACTTGACGCCTGGTCGGTGACGCGAGAAAATGAATTTCACGCTCTATGCGCGAATTGGGGCTCTCGGAGAGACCGCCCCAAATGAACACCGCTTTGTCGGAGGCTATGTCAGCGGAGCTGGATTTAACTGACAGCTTCCGCCTTGTTTGGATCTCAGATCAGTGAGAGTTTGCCGGTGCTGTCTCCAAGTCTGGCTGCCGGGGCATTCAGACGATCGAGCAGACTCAAATAGAGATTCGTCATGGGGGTCTTTTCGTCGACTCTTACGTGACGGCCTGCTTTCAGGGTACCGCCGCCTTTACCAGCGAGCAGGATAGGGAGATCGTGGTGGGCGTGAGCGTTACCATCGGCAATGCCACTTCCGATGACGATCATGCTATTGTCCAGAAGGGTGCCATTGCCTTCCTTGACGTTCTTTAATTTGCCCAGGAAGTAGGCGAATTGTTCCATGTGAAAGCGGTTGATTTTGGCGATTTTCTTTTTCTTTTCTTCGTTGCCCTGATGATGGGAGAGATCATGGTGACCATCGGAAAGTCCCAACATGTCATACTTTTTATTACTGCCATCATGGGCGGTAATAAACGTGGAAATACGAGTGGCATCCGTCTGGAAACTGAGGGCAAGCAGATCGTACATGAGCCTGATGTAGGCTGTGTAGTCCTTGGGAATGCCGGTGGGCCGGTCAAAGTCGGGCTGGATGGAGGAGAATTTCTCGTTTTGTTCGATGCGCACTTCGAGGTCACGGACAGCGGAAAGGTATTCTTCGAGTTTTTGCTGGTCGGTTGTGCCGAGATTTTTTTTAAGCTGATCCGCATCGTCCATGACGAAGTCGAGAATGCTTTTCTTATAACGTTCCCGACGAGCCTTGCTTTCCGCAGTTTCTTTCTCGGAGGCGCTGCCAAAGAGACGTTCGAATACCAAACGGGGATTGGTCTCGGGGGGCATGGGGGTGGTGTCAGATTTCCACGAGATATTGTGCTGATAGGCGCAGCTATATCCGGAATCGCAATTTCCACTGAGTCGAACGGCGTCGCAGCTAAGTTCGAGGGAAGGAAGGCGAGTAAGGCGGCCGACGCGGGCAGCAGCAACCTGATCCACCGAGATGCCGACACGAACATCAATGGCGGCGGTCTTTCTGGCCTGGCAACCGGTGAGGAATGTAGCCGAAGCTCGGGCATGGTCCCCTGCGCCATCACCGTTGGCGCGGGCTTTGAGATGGGCAAGGCCGCTGAGCACCTGGATGTCCGAGCGATACTTTTCCATTGGCTCCAGGATGTAGGGCATCTGATAGGTGGTTCCCACTTCTTTTGGAGTCCAGTCGACCATGTTGGCGCCGTTCGGGATATAAACGAAGGCCATGCGCTTGGGAAACTTCGAATTGTAAGGAGAATCGGCAGCCAGCAATTGGATGGGAGGGGCCATGGCTTCCAACATAGGAAGGGCCATGATGGTGCCGAGACCCCTGAGAAAGGTTCGGCGCGGTATTTGAAAAGATTTTTTCATGGTGCTGGCAGGGGTTAGACGGAATTTGAGCATTCTTTCTTCAAAACAGAAAGGACGATTTGGAAAAGGATAATTATGAAGGCGGAGTGATAGGGAATGTTGGAAACTCGGTCAGGAATACTAACGGAGTGACCCTCTTCCCTGGTGGCACTCTTGGGATAGACTCTGAACAACCTTTAAGGCGTGTTAAAAAAAGTTATTGGGAGGATTGGACGAGGGTCCTTTCGCCTTCGCCGCGGCGCTTTTGGAATGGAATGCTTTCGACAATTTGGGCGACGACGGCGGAGAAACGGTAATTATTGGTGCTGATAGCTTTGGTCATGAGTTCGAACGCGCATTTGTCGTAATACTCCGGCCCACGCCCGGTGGCGTAAGTGAATAACTTTTCGGTGAAGCACCGCACGAATTCATCCTTTTTTTTGCCAGCAAGGAGGCGGGAAAGTTCCACGTGGTTGGTGAAGGTTTCGCCACTGACCAGTTTACCGGCGGGATCGATAGAGTTGGTTCCATCTTTCTCTCTCCAGGCGCCGATTCCGTCAAAATGTTCAAAACCGAATCCGATAGGATCCATGCGAGCGTGACAGGAGGCGCAGACGGGATTGTCGCGATGCGCCTCCATGCGTTGACGGAGGGTTCCCGTGAGTTCCTTTTCACTGAGTGCAGGAACATCCGGAGGGGGCGGTGGAGGTGGAGTTCCGAGTATGTTTTCGAGCACATATTTACCACGTTTTACGGGTGATGTGCGGTTGGGATTGGAGGTGATGGTGAGTATGGAGGCGTGGGTTAGCAGCCCCATTCTTTGACCTGGTGGCAAGCTGACTTTTTTGAATTCTTTTCCATCGACACCGGAAATTCCGTAATGTTTGGCCAAACGTTCATTGAGGTAGGAGTAGTCGGCATTGATGATTTCATTGACGTTCCGGTCTTCCTGAACGATTCCCTGAAAAAACAATTCGGTTTCTTTGCGCATGGCTTGACGTAGAGGCTCATCGAAAGTGGGGAATGTTTTTCTGTCAGGCGTGACCAGGGCGAGGTTTCGAAGCTGAAGCCACTGGCCGCCAAAATTGTCGACGAGAGCCCGGGATTTGTCGTCCTTGAGCATGCGGGCAATTTGCTTGTCGAGGTTTTGGCGAAGACGATGGCGACCGGCGTTGAGGAACAATTCCTCATCGGGCATAGTGCTCCACAAGAAATAAGAAAGGCGGGAAGCGAGCGCAAACTCATCCAAATTGGTGGTTTGATCCGGATTGTTTGGTTCTTGCTGGAATTCCATTCGGAAAAGGAATTTTGAATTTACCAGGACTGCTTCGCAGGCCAGCTTGATCCCCTGTTCGAAGCCCTGCTTTTCTTTCTCAGCAACGGTGATAAATCTCAGGAGCTTGTCCACTTCTGAGGGAGTGACAGGCCGCCGGTAAGCGTGAGACGCAAATCGCTCCATGATTTCCCGGGCGACCTGCATTTTGTTATCCTGGTTGTAAGGTTTGAAAAAAATCTTTTGATGAGTGGAAGGCAACGTCCCTTTGAGCTTCTCAGGATCAGTAACAATGGCTTTGTCCATGATGGACTCGGCGGCGGTAAAATATTTCTCAAGTAGAACTGGAGGAACAGACAGGACATCGCCAATAGTGTCGAAGCCATACCCAGTGTCATCAGCAGGGAAATCGTCCGCCGGCTTGAAATCAACACCAACAAGATCGTGGACAGTGTTGTTGTACTCGGAACGATTCAAACGCCGAACGGTAACACGGCCAGGATCCGGATCGTCGCAGTTGCATTTAAAAAGTGTGTTTTCAATCCAGGAAGCGACTTTTTCCCTTTGCGCCAGGGCGGGTTGAGTTTTGCCATCAGGTGGCATGGTTCCAGAGCGTAAATTCAGGAGGACTTTTTCCCAAACTTTTCGATTGGCGAGGACGGAATCCTCATCGGCAAAGGCTTGAAGGGAAAGATCGGCTTTTTTCTTTTTTTCGCCGTGGCAGCTGTAGCAATACTCTTCCAGGAGAGGGCGAACATCGTGAACGTAGGAAAGAGTGACCGTATTGGTAGAAGAACTCTTCTTGGCGATAGGTTTGCGAGGGGGGGTGAAAATGCCGGTGAGCGATTGGAGCAAAAAACCGGCGGCGACGATCAAACCGAGGGAGAGGATGGAGACTCTGAAATTAAACCAGGCGTTGCTTTTCGCCTTGACGACATCCGGGCTGGAACAGGACGGGCAGGAAGGAGGATTCCCAGATTCTAGTTCGGCTCGAAAAACGGTTTGGCAATTAGTACAAAGGAACTTCATTCAGGATGTTGCGTCTTGGACGCATAAACTATAGCCGATATTTAGAAGAACTTACAAAGTTTTCAGTGGGGACATCGGGAAATGATTACCGTTTCCTTAAATAAAGCGTTCAGGGACGATCTTTATCACGACCTTTGCCCGAAAAGCGCCTGGTGAGTGGAAGCGCTCTTGCCTCTAGAAGGTAATGCCGACGGAGGACCTGATCTGCAAGTCGTTTTTAGATACATCTTTGGCAGGAGAAGTGTCGTAGAGGTCAACTAGGGTCAGGTTCAGAGTCAAGTTCTTGAGCAGGAGGTAGCGCAGATTTGATTCGTAGCGAAGTCGATATTCTCCCCAGGTTTCCATGCGGGCGAAGACTTCGGCTTTTTCATCGAACGAAAGCTTGTCTGAAATTTTCCAGGTAAAGTCCTCGGCGAAGCGAAAGAAGAATTTTTCGTCGGGGGCCTGGTTGGAAAAGTTGCGGACCTGGTAATTCGCGCCGAATTCGCCGTTGAGAACCATGCCGTTTGTATTGAAAATGTGATAACCGAGACCGGGGCCGATCTCATAGCGGGAATCGATTTTTCGAATGGAGTCGTAGCCGCCGCCAACAAGGTTA
>JAQGOY010000263.1 GCA_028293375.1 Verrucomicrobiales bacterium
AGTGATACCCTCATCGGAAAATCCATTTGGGAAGAGTTCCCGGCCTTTATCGGCACTGAGCTCGAAATGAATTGCCTTCGTGCCGCCAGTGAAAAAAGCACACTCGATTTCGAAACCTTTTTTCAACCCCTAAACCAATTTCTCGAAATTCGCACCTATCCTTCCTCGGAGGGTATTTCTGTTTATTTTCGTGATATTAGCAACCGACGTAGAATTCAGGAATCGCTCCGTGAAAGTGATGTCCGCTTGCGCGCCACATTTTACCAGGCTGCGGTCGGCATCGGTGTTACTTCTCTTGACGGGCGGTTCGAAGACGTCAACAACCGGCTCTGCGAGATTCTTGGTTATTCTTCCGAAGAACTTGTCCGCCGAACCTTCCTTGATTTAACTCATCCGCAGGACATTGCCAGAACAGACCACGTTCTACTGGAGCTGCTTTCTGGTAAAATCGAGAAATATACGCTCGAAAAACGATATGTCCGTAAAGATGGCAGTTTCGTTTGGTGTCTTACTTCTGTGACCCTCCTTAAGGACACCACCGGCCAGCCAGAAAAGCTCATTGGCGTTCTTGAAGAAATCACCCAGCGCAAGCGAGTCGAAGAAGCCTTGCGGGAAAGCGCCCAGCGACTCCAACTCGCTCTTTCTGCAGGTAATTTGGGCGACTGGAGTTGGGATCACGCCACCGACCTGACCTATCTCAGCAGCGGTGCCTGCAATACTTTTGGACTGCCTCAGGGAACGGTCACCACGCGCACTCAACTCCGGGAATTGCTTCATCCCGATGACCGTGAGCGTGCCCGCATCACCATGCAGACCGCCATGGCGAATCATCAGGATTATAACATCGAATATCGTGTCATTCGCGCCGGCCAAATCGGATGGGTCGCTGCCAAGGGTCGCAACCTCTACTCTGAAGACGGTTCATTGACCGGCATGATCGGTGTTGTCCAGGATATCACGGACCGCAAAGCGGCCGAGGAAAGCCGGCTCCGGCTCGCCGCTGTTGTCGAATCCTCCGATGATGCCATCATTAGCATGGGTCTCGATGCCGTCATCGCCACCTGGAACAGAGGGGCTCAGCGCATGTTTGGTTATACCCCTGAAGAAACGATAGGCCGTTCCGTCACCATGCTGATTCCAACTGGCTCGGAAAATGAAGAACCAATGATCCTTGAGCGATTGGTAAAAGGGGAACGGATTGATCACTACGAAACTATTCGCCAGCGAAAAGACGGTTCGCTTATCAACGTTTCTCTCACGGTTTCTCCCATTTACGATTTTTACGGTGTGATAATTGGAGTTTCCAAAATCTCGAGGGATATAACTGAGACAAAGCAGCAACAGGAAGCTCTCCGGCGGAGTGAATCGGAGCTTCAGGCCATGGCCGACTCGATCCCTCAACTCGCCTGGATGGCCCATCCTGATGGACAGGTTTTTTGGTACAATCGACGTTGGTTCGAGTACACCGGAAAATCCTTCGAAGAAGCCCGGGGCTGGGGCTGGCAGTCCGTTCATGATCCCGAATTATTACCGAAGGTTATCGAAAAATGGCGGGAATCGTTGCGAACTGGCAATCGCTTTGAAATGGAGTATCCCATGCGTGGCGCCGACGGCGCTTACCGATGGTTCCTCACCCGCGTCCAACCCCTTCGTGACGAACAAGGCAAGGTCCTTCGCTGGTTTGGTACAAATACCGATGTGGACGAAGTTCGCCGTGCCCAACAAGCCCTCACGGAGGAAACGCGGGTGCTCGAACTTCTTAACGACACTGGAAAAGCCATTGCTTCCCAATTGGATCTTCGCAAAGTCGTGCAGACTGTAACCGATTCCGCGACTGCTCTCACCGGGGCGAAGTTCGGTGCATTTTTCTACAATGTGCTCAATGAACAAGGCGAGTCTTTCCTCCTCTTCACTCTCTCGGGCGCTCCCCGGGAAGCATTTGAAAAATTTGGTAATCCTCGGGCTACCGCGCTTTTTGGCCCTACTTTCCGCGGTGAGCCCGCCATTCGCTCCGCTGATGTCACCAAAGACCCGCGCTACGGCAAGATGGCGCCGCACCATGGAATGCCTGCAGGACATCTCCCCGTCAGGAGCTATCTCGCGGTCCCAGTCATTTCACGCAACGGCGAAGTCATAGGCGGACTTTTCTTCGGCCATCCAGATGTGGGCGTTTTCACCGAGCGCTCCGAAAAAATCATCGTCGGCGTTGCCGCTCAAGCCGCCATAGCCATAGATAACGCCCGCCTCTATGATGCCGCCCAGCGTGAACTCATCGAGCGCAAAAAAATAGAGGCAGCATTGCGTGCCGCTGAAACTGAACTTCGCACCCATGCGGATAACCTGGAAGCCCAGGTCGCCGAGCGCACCGCAAGGCTTCGCGAGACCATTCAGGAACTTGAGGCTTTCTCCTACAGCGTCTCCCACGATATGCGCTCTCCCTTGCGTGCCATGCAGGGCTATTCCGATGCTCTTCTTGAGGACTACAAAGACAAACTGGATGAAACAGGCGCCGAATATCTGAATCGCATCCGCCGGTCCGCCCGCCGCATGGACTTGTTGATCCAGGACGTTCTCGCCTACAGTCGCGTTGCCAAAGGTGAAATCGAACTGCGCGCTGTGAATGTCGAAAACGTCATTCGCGATGTCATTCAGAATTATCCCGCACTTCAACCTGGCAGTGCGGAGATCACCGTTTTTTCTCCTATTCCGCCAGTCCTGGGTCATGAAGCCTATCTCACCCAACTCATTTCCAATCTCCTGGGCAATGCCGTGAAGTTTGTTTCCCCGGGAGTCAGATCAAACGTTTCTATCCGCGGTACCACTGAAGGGGATATGGTCCGCATTTCCTTTCAGGATAACGGCATCGGCATTGCCGAGGAACACCAGCGCCAGGTTTTCCAAATCTTTGGCCGCGTTTATTCCGAAAAGAAATATGAGGGCACTGGCATTGGCCTGGCCATCGCCAAAAAAGCAGCCGAACGGATGGGCGGCTCACTCGGCCTCAACTCCGAGCTCGGGAAAGGCAGTGAATTCTTCGTTATTCTGAAAGGGGTGCCATGATAACTAACGCTGTTATTTTGTTGGTCGAGGATAATGAGGACGACATTTTCCTCATGCGCCGCGCTCTCAAATCTGCGGGCATTATCAACCAGCTCAGCGTCGTTGAGGATGGTCAGCAGGCTGTCGATTACCTCTCAGGCATCAATGCCTTTACTGACCGCCAACTCCATCCGCTGCCCGCCGTTGTTTTTCTGGACCTGAAACTCCCCCTTAAAATGGGCATGGATGTTCTCAAATGGATCAAACAACAACCACATCTTAAAAGTCTCGTCGTGGTGGTTCTTACTTCCTCCAATGAATCCATAGATGTCAAGGAAGCCTATCGTCTGGGCGCCAATTCTTACGTCATAAAGCCTCCTACTCCCGAACAGCTACTGGACCTCGCCAAAGCCTTCAAATGGTATTGGTTGCAATTCAACCGCTTTCTTAAGATCGATTAACCCACCCACCATCACACGGTAGGAGAAGCAACGCTAAACTGGACTCGGAAAGGAAATGTTACCGCTTTTTCGTTTCATTAGCTCTTTACGAATCCGCTTCTGTAACTAAAATCTCTGCAGTTCGGGTATCGTATTACTTTGCTTCAATGCGTCGCATTAACTATTGGAAATTTTGGTGACATTACGTTTTTCAAAAGAAGATTTATTGTCATTTGAGCTAGCTTCAGGGGATAGGAATCCTCTGCACTCCAATCCGCAGTATGCACGCGAAACTCCCTTCGGAGAGGTGGTGGTTTTCGGTGTGCAGGTTCTGCTCACGTCTCTGACCCTTATCTTTAAGCAAAAGAAGATTTCTATTTCATCTCTGGAAGTCAAATTCAAGAAACCCGTTCTGCTTAACCAGGATTACAGCGTAAAATGCATTTTCGAAACCGAAACCCGCTTTTCGGCTTCCGTCTCCCGGCTCGGCTTGGTTTGTTGTGAGTTTTCAGGTTTGTTTGCTATCCGCACAAACCCGGATCCCCTTCTTTCTCCTGGCCACTCCCGGATACGTGATCAATCGAACTCTTTTTCTCCCCAAATCGACACTTCTCCATGCGATTTTTTTTACCGGTTGCAGGATGACCCGGCAAACAACCTTTTTTTAAAATCTATCCTCGCGCTCTTGCCGGGCTCTCAGGTGACTGCGCTCCTTTGGTCCAGCTATTTTGTTGGCATGGAGTATCCCGGCACCCAGGCGCTGTTTTCGGAGCTGCACTGCCAGTTTCAGTCCGATCATTTCGATTTCTCCCGTCCAATTAGAGTTACCAGAGAATGGGATGACCGGATCTCCCTGGCCCGTATCACTGCTCTCTTTGAAGATTTTGGTTTGATCGAGGCCAGCGCCTTTAAACGCCCCGAAACTAGGAAGCTCAACGTCGCCGAAATCAGCGAGGGTTTGGTGGAAGGCAATGCTTTTTCAGGCAAAACAATTTTGGTAACCGGCGGGAGCAGGGGATTCGGTGCGTCATTGTCTTTAGCTTTTGCCTCGCAGGGCGCCCGGTTGTTCATCAACTATGCCGCTTCAGAAGAGCGCGCCCGTCACGTGCTTCAAATTTCCCGTCAGTGGGGTGCTGATTGTCAGTTGCTAAAGTTCAATGCAGGGGATGATGCGGAGTGGGCGAGCGCCACCCGCGCGCTGGCCATATCCCAGGGTTACCCTGACATTCTTTTCTTGAACGCCGCGCCGTTTATTCCTCAACGCGCTTTCACTGAGCAAACCACCGAAGACTGGCTTGAGTTCGTGCAATTATCTCTCAAGAGCGTCGTTGCTCCCTGCCAGCATCTGCTTCCCGTTCTCCGCCCTGGCTCCTGTGTCGTCTTGATTTCCTCCATCTATGTGGCAAAGCCTGTGAAGTTTTTCTCACACTACATCGCCGCCAAAGCGGCCGCTGAGCAACTTATGAAATCCCTGGCTCTGGAATTTAAGTCTCTCCGCTTTATCATTGTTCGTCCTCCCAAAATGGATACTGACCAAACCGCTTCCATTCTTCCCTCACGAACCGAGAGTCCGCTCGCCATCGCCGTCAAACTTTTAAATCATCCTGTCTGGAATTCCTCGGAACGAGTGGTCGAAATCGATTTAGCTTAACTGTTTTTGTAAATGTCTACTGTTGTTGATAATCAATTGGTCCTTTGGGAAAAAACGCAGTCCGTCATTACTGCCACTGCGGAATCACGCCCGGTTGCCATTCGCGAGTTCTCCTCCTTGGCGAAAAAGCTCCTGGTAGATCCCGAGCTTCACTCCCTGGTGGCTTCGAACCTTGCCAGGGCTGTCTCTCCGTTTCTCGATTACTCCTCTGCCATGGTTTTATTCCAGTTGCGCAATCGCCTCAAGAAAGCTGGTTTCAAACACCCCAATTCCTGCAGGGTCGCTCTCCTCGGCAGCTCCACCACTCACCAAATAGAACACGTTCTCGATCTTTTTCTTTTTTCTTACGGCATTGAGCTGGAATGCAAAGAAAGTGAATACGGTACCTTTCGCCAGGAACTCTTGAATCCTCATTCGGAGATTTACCAGTTCGCTCCTCGATTTATTATCCTAGCCACTGCGGACAAGGACATCAGTCACTTTCCACCACTGACCGCATCCAGGCCCGAGATGGAATCCTCTCTCGCAGCCGAATTGCAAAGTTGGAAATCGCTCTGGGAATCGGCGCACAAATATTCAAATGCCCAGGTCCTCCAGGACAATTTTCTGGAGCCAACCGCCCGACTCTTCGCCAATCATGAACTGCGTCTGCCGGGGAGCAGGGGATCTTTCATTCAGGAATTGAATCGCAGCTTCTCGCTCGAGGCTCCGCCCTTTGTCCTTGTTCATGATGTAAACTATCTCGCGGGTATCTTCGGCCGCACCAAATGGAGCGATCCACGGTTTGTCCATCACGCCAAGATGCCTTGTTCGCCCGATGCCCTCGTCGAGTACGCTCACAGTCTCTCCAGCATACTCGCCTCTCAGTGCGGCGTAATCCGGAAATGCCTCGTTCTCGATCTTGATAACACCTTGTGGGGCGGCGTCATCGGCGACGACGGCCTCGGCGGCATCCGTCTCGGCCAGGGCTCAGCAGAAGGAGAAGCCTTTCAATCTTTTCAGTCTTATGCTGCTTCATTAGCCACCCGTGGCGTTCTCCTCGCTGTCTGTTCAAAAAATACCGATTCAGTTGCCCGGGAAGCTTTTGAAAAGCATCCCGAAATGAAACTGAAGCTATCCGATATCGCTTGCTTCACGGCCAATTGGGACAATAAAGCTGAGAATCTCCGCGCTATCGCCAAATCGCTGAACATCGGGCTGAACTCTTTGGTCTTCGTCGATGACAATCCCGCCGAGCGCGCCATCGTTCGTGAAAATGTCCCCGAAGTAATGGTTCCAGAAGTAGGCGATGATGTGGCCAGTTACGCGGAGATTATTGACCGGTGGAAATATTTCCAAACCACCGGCGTCCAGGCAGAGGACTTGCAACGCACCGCTTATTATAAGGCCGATGAGCTTCGCAAGCAGGTCGAGTCCTCAGCGGTGAATATGGACGACTTCCTCGCCTCTTTAAAAATGGAAGCCCTTGTGGCCCCCATTCACGAATTAAATCTGGAGCGCAGTGCGCAATTGTTAATGCGTTCCAATCAATTCAATCTTACCACAAAACGAAGAACTTCCTCTGAACTGAGTGCCCTGGCCAAAGATCCTGCCTGGTTTACTCTCACCATCGGTCTTCGGGATAAGTTCGGCGATAATGGCCTCATTAGCGTCATTCTGGCCTGTGAAGAAAATAGCGAATTGAATATCGACACCTGGCTCATGAGTTGCCGCGTCTTAAAACGCGGGGTGGAACTCTTCGTGCTCAGCGAGTTGATCATCGAAGCCAAACGAAGAAACCTTCATCATATCGCCGGTAAATACATTCGCACCGAAAAAAATGCCCTTGTCGTCGACCATTACCGCCAGCTTGGTTTTGAAAAAACAGGCGAGGCGGATGGATGGACCTCATGGCGGCTCGATATTGACACATTGAAAGAAAATCCAAAATCTTACATCTTACGAAATGCGCAACACTCTATCTGAACTTCAGGAAATTTTTCGATCCACTTTCGGTGACGATGAACTCGAAATCTCCGAGTCTTCCAATGCCGACAGTGTCGAAGGCTGGGACTCGCTCACCCACATCAACCTCATCATTGCCGTGGAGAAACATTTCAAGATTAAACTCGCCACCGCCGAAATAGCTAAACTCAACGAGCCGGGCCAGAATGTTGGCTCTTTTGTTCGCCTGATCGACAGCAAATCGAAATAATGGACCTCTGCAGTTGGACTTTCATTCTGGGGTTATTGGGAGCTGCGGCCATCCAGCCGCTCCTCAGCACCCTGGTTCTCCGGCAGGGGTTGCTCGTCCTTGCCAGCGCCTGGTTTGTTTCCACTTTCTTTCAACAACCCGGCCCATTCTTCCTGTTCTTTGGTTTCATCGCCAGCGGGTATCTCGCAGGCAGAATCGTTGCCAAACGTCCCGCCATGGCCATCATCGCCGGTTATCTGGTGCTTCTTGTCTCTGCCTTTCTTTGCTTGAAAAACTATAGCTTCCTGCGAGCCCTCCGAATCCCTCCTGTCAACCTGACCTGGTCTTCGCTCGTCGGCCTCAGTTACATCCTCTTCCGTCAAATCCACTTTGTTGTGGACAGTGCTCAGGGACAGATCTTCCAGCCCACTTTTCTTCAATATCTGGTCTATCAACTCAACCCCTTTACTCTTCTTGCCGGGCCTATCAACCGTTATCAGACCTTCCAGGAGGAATGGTTGAAGTGCGAGCCTTTGTCCGATTCTACCGATGCCTTGAAGCAGCTTCAACGGCTCCTTCTCGGCATTGTCAAGATCACCTGGATCGCAGGCACTATTATCACTTTTGTAACCGCTCTCCAATCTCCCCTGAACCCCGGTTTGCCCCGTTTGGTGGAGCCTTGGTGGAAAGCTCTCGCTCGTTCTATCGCAGTTTTTTATTTATATCCCTTCTACGTTTATTTTAATTTCGCTGGCTACTGCGATATCGTGATCTCTGGGGCCCGGTTTTTCGGATTCAAGCTTCCCGAAAATTTTGACCGTCCTTTTCTAGCCAGGAACATGATCGAATATTGGACTCGCTGGCACAGAACTCTCGGCTTCTGGATCCGCGATTACCTGTTCAACCCGTTATTTAAGGCCATGGTCGAACACAAAATTCACTTTGGTGTTGCTGCTGTCTCTACGTATTTTATCGCGCTGTTTGTCGCCGGCATCTGGCACGGATCCACCCCATCCTTCGCCATGTTTGGACTTTTGAATGGTTTGGGAGTCGCTGTCGTGAAACTTTACGAACTGTGGCTGGTCAAGCGCATCGGCCGCAAAAATATCAAGAATTACCTCGCCAGGTCGAGGACCTTCGCCGTCATTGTCAATTTTCATTATGTCTGCTTCACCTTTTTGTTTTTCACCGGCAGCATTCGGCTGGCCTTGAATACTCTCCTTCACCCGTTTAAACATTGATTGCCCATCATGAAACTGAACAAGACTTTTCGAATTGCTGCCCGCGTCTTTTATTTCCTGGTGCTCGCCCTCCTGGCTGCCGCCGCTCTCTCCGCCAACTCCGGCGTCAAAGCTGTTCTTTATAAAGGGTTTTAGTGAATAAACGTTTTTCTCAACTCCTTGTCTGCCTGCTCGGGTTCGTCCTTCTTGGACTGGGTTACATCCTCCTCCTGGCCTTCTCTAATAACGACAAATTGACCCGGTTTCTTGACCGTATCGATTATCAATCGGCTCGCTCCACATCCACTCAATATTATCACCGCCGGAATTTCATTGATGCCGAGGACCGCACCATCCTCGAGGATCTCAGCTCCTTGAGCAACCCTCCAGCTGCGGTCTATTTAATCGGCTCCTCCAACGTCAAATACGCCACCAGGCTCTGGAACTGGCCCGAAAAATATGGTTCTCTCACCCACAATTACGGACTCGGCTCTTCCAATCACCGCTATCACAACCAACTCATTCATTACCTTGTCAACGATGCCAAAGGCGCCGGGCAGCCCGGCCAAAAAGCCTTGTTCATTCTGGGTTTAAGTTATCATTTCACCGGCACCATCTACGAACCTGACGGTTATTTCCCGGCCCTCTGGCGCCGTCACGGACTCTTCAATTACAATCTTCATTCCGGCCTCCACAAAACCTCGCAGGGCGGGGTGGAAGTCATCGCCGCTCGACAACGTGTCTCCGGTTTCGTCGGTCGCTTGCTTTCCGACTCTTCTTCCTTTGCTATCGACATCGCCGGGTTCGGTCCCAAGCCTCGTATTCAGGATCCAAAGAATTACAACGAGGATTGGGCTGCCCAGATGGGTCCGTTTTGGCAAAACAAAATGACCCAGGACCTCGTTGAACTTCGTGCCGCCATTCAGTATTTACAAAGCGTCGGGGCCAGTATTATCACCATCAAGCTTCCTCAGGCTTCGTGGGAAAAACAGGCCCCTTATTCTCGAACTTATTTCCAATTGACCGATAAAATTACTTCCGATCTCCACGTCCCAGTATTGGATTGGTCGGATACCCTTCCCGACGACGCCTTCGGCGACGCCAATCATCCCAATACCCAGGGCACGGAAATCCTTGATGCCAAACTCTTCCCCATCGCCAAAGGTTTTCTCGACACCGGCGCACTCCCCTCTCCGAGTCGCTAAC
>JAQGOY010000274.1 GCA_028293375.1 Verrucomicrobiales bacterium
ATTTTAGCAAGGTCCACCTGCACGGTTCGGTTACTTCCGGGATGCGAAAGTAGTCCGTTTTCAAGGACCTCAATTGCCGCTTCGACTTTACCCAGGCCGCTTAGGGCCATTCCAAGACAATGATAAGGTGCGATGGTTAAGATTTCCTTATTCAACGGAATCAATGTTTTTTTCTCGCGAAGGCTCAAGCAGCGCGCAAATGCCTCTCGGGCCGACTCAAAGTCCTTGTTTTGCAGCGCGCCAAGACCCATCGAGAAATTCATCGATGCGGATAACGGAAATAACTGGCTGATGGGCGACCTCAAAAGTTGCACCACTTCGGAAAATCTTTTGGCGTTGATGAGATGCGTTGCCAATTGGGAAAGCATACTTTCCCACAATTCGGGAACCACGTGCGCCTTCGGTAAATCCGATAGGTTATCGACAGCTTCATAGTAATAGTCGATTCCCTGTCTCAATTTGCCTGAGCGCACCAGTTCCAGCCCCAAATTCATCAAAAGGTTGGGTTCTCCAGGCAACTCCTTAAGGGCCTCAACCAGCAACGCAAGATTTCTCTCTATTTTGTTTTTCTCTTTGACCACCTCCGCCTGGTAGCCCTTGTGCAAGAGTTGAGTTTTGCCGATCAGATTTTCGAGTCCCCACATTTGTCTGCGAACTTCAATGCTCGAAAAAATTTGTTCATGCACTCTTCCCACGTAAAACAGCCCGGGTGCATTCCTGAACAACCTGGGGACATAGCTGTTTCCTTCTTTTTCCAACCCCTTGTCTTCCAGTGGTAATCGATATGCAATCGCGTTATTGTTGGAAATTTCGGTTTTTAAGCTTTCCTGTGCATTTATGCCAACCTCTTCATCAGCATCAAGAACAAGGACCCAATCGCCGGTGGCTTTTTCAAGGGCAAAGTTTCTGGCGTCCGAAAAATCACCGATCCAATCGCGATGAAACACTTCTGCGCCGTATTCGGTAGCAATTTCCTTCGTCCGATCTGCTGAACCTGTATCCACCAGAATGATTTGGGTCGCAATTCTTCGGGCACTTTCAAGCGCGGCCGACAAAAACTTTTCTTCATTTTTCGCAATGAAACAAACGGTGACTCGATTTTGGTTCATCATTGGAGTTACAGTCCAATCGAGCGCCGGTCTTGAAGACGGTGACAATCCTTTCAAATACCTCTGGGGTTCAGCCCAACCCGGAGCCATTTCCCTTGCCTTGGTGCACATTCGGCGTGCTGTGGTCAGATCCCCCGCTCCACTGGCTATTTGGGCCAGCAAATAAAACGCTTCTGGATGAAAAGGGCGCGCATTAATGGCCGCGCATGTGCAGACCCAGGCATCCTTCCATTTTTTTGCACTAAATAATTCCTGGCTCTCCATTAGATTTCCCAGGAGCGCGCAAGCCGGCAGAACTATTTTTCCAGAAACGCTCGTGCTGCGGTCAGTCCATATTCTTTCCACCGCGTCGTGTGTCCTGGACAGATCAGGCAACTCAACTCGGATTGTCTCCCCCGAGTTTAAAATCAATGGCAAGGAATAACCCGATTCGATTGGAGCATTCGGCTCAATGCCCCATTTCGATTTGAACAGCCTCCAATTGCGACGCATTGCTTTTGAGTAATCGATTTTAGCGCCTTTGAAGGTTTGGCTGCCTGCATGGTGGATGAAACAGTCCAACGCAATAAATGACTTAAATCCGATGGTTCCAGCCCGCAGACAAAAATCGTCGTCCTCGAAGTTTCCGCTTCCAAATCTCTCATCCAATCCGCCGATTGCCTCAATCACGCTACGCTTCGCCATGAGGCAAAAGCCAACCAGCCTGTTTGCTCCTGCTATTTGCCCGGCATGGTTCGCCCCCCAGGACTGAGCGAATGCCTTCAATTCTTCCGGTTTGGTATAATTCGCATCCAACACCAGTTGAGGCCCGGAAACACAATTTGAAACGGGCCCTACGAGGCCTGCGTCAGGGCACTTATCATATACTTTCAACATCCGTGAAATCCATGAGGCGGTGACAACCGTATCGTTATTCAGGAACAACAGGTAATCTCCAGTTGACGCTGTAATCCCTTGATTGTTTCCTGCTGCAAAACCGAGGTTTCGGTTGTTGCGAATAGCCCGGATATGGCTGTGCTTCATCGCGAGTTCCTTAAAGTAACTCCAGGTGCCATCCGTCGAACAATTGTCCACCAGCACGAGTTCGTAGCCCTCAGGTGTATTGCCTAAAATACTCTCCACGCATTTGCGACTATGCTCCAACTGGTTCAGGGCGAGGATAATGATGGAAACCTTTTCGGCCCTCTTTCCCTGGTCCATCTTAAGGTTTTGGTTTTTGTTATAAGGTTTGACGGCTGAATCTTTGCGATCGATGACTTTTCCCTTCGCATCCATGATCAATTCCGGCTCCACCTTTCCAAGCCATTTCTTGTGAAATCGTTCAATGTTCCGAGCAACCGCTTTAAAACGTTCTGCCCCGCTCTGAGATTCAAGATGGATGACTACGCTCTTAGGCTCGTAAACGCATAGCCAGCCTTTTCGTTTAAACTGTAAACAAAGGTCGATGTCTTCATATCCGTTCCAATATCCTTCGTCGAAGCCTTTTACCTCTTCGAATTTATCTTTGGGTATCAGTATACAGGCAGCAGTTAGCGCGCTGAAAAGCTGCACTTCATTGGCAGGTGGATAAACTGATGATTGTTTGGCATAAGCATGAATAGCCGAGAGCGGGTCTACCCGTTCGACTTTGGTCAGCCAGACCCCGCCATGCTGAATAGTGTGGTCGGGGTATAGAAGTTTTGAACCGCAAGCTGCCACCTGGCTGTCGCCCTCGCAAATCTCGACGAGAGGTTCCAGCCAACCTGGCAGGACTTCCGTGTCGTTATTCAAGAACAACAGGTATTTACCACGAGCTTTCTTTGCGCCAGCATTGCAGGCTGCCGAGAAACCCTTGTTTTGTTCGTTCGAGATAAGCTGCAAATTGCCTGAAATGTTAACGCACTCTTCCAGCATCTCCTTCGTCTCATCAATCGAAGCGTTATCCACAACGATCACTTCATATGGAGTCGAAGTATGGCGCTCAATGTTTTTCAGGCAGCACCTTGTCAAATGAGATTTGTTAAAGACTGGAATTACAATCGATACAAGTGGTGCTTGTGAAATGATTCCCAGTCTGCCCAGGGGAGTCCATCGATCCGTAACACGCGCCAGCTCTTCTTTCTCGAGCAATTGATTCGTTACCCAATGACTGGCTTCAATTTCCGAGCTGACAATCCATCCAGCCTTTTCAACTCTTCTCATCAAATCCATGTTCCCGTGGACCGTGGAGTAACTGAAATCAAATCCCCCCACCTCTTCAAAAGTCTCTTTGCGAACCGCAATCAACAGCCAGATTTCAGAATCATTTTTTGCATGACATATCAGTCCCAGGCCAGGATTAAGATCGAATTGGGCCGCCAGGGAGGTGATGGTATGCGCTTCGACTGAACAACCCGGTTTGAAAAAGAAAAGGATGTTTCCTTTGGCATGCGCTGCCCCCTGATTCTGGCACAGCGCGACGGACTGTCTTTTCTTAATCAATACTGCTTCCAAATGCTCGTCTTTAAGCGCGGCACTTTGAATTACTTTTGAGACATTCTGGTCCGCCCCGTTCTCCATAATAATCGTCTGGACGGAAAGTTGAGCAGTGTGTGCGATCAGTCGATCCAGAGTATTCTTTAAGGCCTCGGCCTCACCCTGGCACACTAGAACGATGGATAAATCAATCTGCGGATTTTTGTAGCTCTTGCCCGCGCGCAGTTTTGTAAACAGGTTTTCATATGAGAAAAAGGTTTCTCCAAGACCAGCTCGTTCCGTAGTCAGAATTCCCTGGGGCCAATAGTCATGATTCGAAATGAATTTAATCAGTCCTTCTTCTTTAAGCAGGGTCCTGCTTTTTTGCCCGCAAATCGGTTGCCATGCAGTCGATCCGAAGTTGTCATCATGGTTGAGGTTTCCATATCGAAGAGCCTCCTTCTCAAGAGGAAAAGCGATCAATCGGGTTAGAATTGGAAACAATGCCTTGCGCATGTCGCGACCGGCCGACTCACTTTTAAATACTGCCGATTTGTTACTGGCCAGCGACAACAGGAGTTGCTGGAACAAAATAACCCCCTCTTGGAATGCGTATTTCTGGCGTGATTCTTCGCGCGTATTCCGGTTTTCCTCCAGCACTGGATGGTATTCGCTGCCACGTTTCGAGTAACCGACTGTCGATCCCATGCAGGCGCTTAAACTTTGTTCGATGATTTCCGGCGATCTGAGGAATGCCTGCAGCAAATGAGACGGCGCTCCCAGGAAGCCGAGGTAAGATCGTATATCTAATCCATTAAGGATCTGAACGGAAGCTCCTCGATTGGTCGCGAGGTAACATCCCGTCAAAGTCACGTTCCAGTTTTCCAGATCAAAGGCGTGCTGCAGATTTCGTTGAATCGTGCCACCCCATCCCAAGTCAACCAATCCGTTCTTTTCTCCTTTTGCTATGAAGGGCTTTAAGTAGCCAAGCAACTCAGCTCTTTTCACCGCGCTCCTCTGCTCGATTTTATCTTTAATGACAGGCGAAAAGACAAATTGTGATACTTCCACAAGGTCCATGGTGGAGGAAATGGTTCGGTCCAAAGGAATTCCGCAATGTTTAAACTCTTCTTCCTGCAATCCAAAGCCTCGAAATAGCTCTTCAACATTGATCTTGCTGCGGCGTTGCGAGCGCTGAAGGAAAATCTCCGGAGTCAACTGGCCAAGTGAAGCCAGGTTGGTCGCCTGCCTGGAAACGAAAATCGGATGCAGAGTAAGCTCATACCCGATGGAGTCCGCATAGCGTTTCATCAACAACGCCAGGAGTTCCCCTTCTCTCATCAGGGCAACCACATTGGTGATCTGGAGCTCTTTAAACGTCTCCACCGCCCAGGCCGCGTAACTTGCCATCACCGGGCCCAGTAAAAACGCTCCTTCTTTTCTGAATTCAGCTTCTGCTCCGCCACTGCACATCCGCCGTGCCATCAGTCGAACCGAATCCAGCGAATAAGCATACCCTTTATCGCCCAATACCTTTTCGCGTTCGAAAATCTTGTCTGTCAGAGGCGTGGTGCGATAATAATGATAGCCCTTGACTCCAGCCTTGCGCGCACCCTGAACATCGGCATGAAAGTTATCGCCTATGTGAACAATCTGATTCGCTTTCACCCCTAGTTTGCTTGCCCCAAGCCGAAATAAGTCTCCTGTTCCTTTGCATATTCCTTCGTCCCTTGAGGTAAGCAGGAGATCCAGCAGTGATGGGTCGACTTCGTTTGCTCTTAAAATCTCTTTGAGATGGGAGGCCGAAAGGTATATATCCGAAAGGACTATCACTTTCAGACCTTTTTTCCTGGCATATTGCAACAACCCAAAAGTCATCGGGTTGACAAAACAGAACTCGCACTCCACCTCTACCTCAATCCTGGCGGCGCGTCGTGGATTGGGTAGGACTTCTCGCATTTCTGCGTAAATCTCTTCCAGGCTGATTTCTTCCGCGCCCTCGGATGTCCTTCTCGCACGGCACTGTTCCTCGGCAAAAATTCTCAACTGCTGAAACGATTCGCCGGTATAGTGAGCTGGCAAAAGCTTTTCCGCCAAAAGTCGCCGTCCGATTTCAATAAAAACGGCCACGGGCTCCGCAGCGAATCGGCAAACCAAAGTGTCGAAAAAATCAAAGGATAAAACCTTTACATCGTGCAGCCTGTTCTCAAGGTCATAATGCAATTGTTTTAGACTCTCATCGTCCGTCCAATTCATTTTGGGGATCGAATTCCAGTTAACGTTAAGTTGCATGATCATGAAAACCGCGCGTCGAGTGCCGCCATCGCGGCTTCATCGAGTACAGGTCGTAGTTTTTTTGGGGGTTCGACTAGGCACTCTGGAATCTTGGGGGGTGCCATTAAGAAAGAGATTTGGTCCTGAAGTTCCAGAACCTTTAAGTAAAGATCCAGGCGGTTCTGCTCCAGCTTCTCTATCAATGAGTTATTCGAATAAGGAGAAAGAAAAGCCTCAAGGCTCTGCGCCCACAGTGCATCGGCATCGTAAACAATTCCCAGGCCGAAGATTGCGGGTATGGTTTTCAGCCGAAGTTCCGCATGAAGTTTGATAAAATCCTCAATGGCCAGTCGGACTCCGTTGCGAGGTCCACCTTCCTGGGAAGCAATACCATATTGTCCATGACTTCGAAAGCCTCCCTCGATTAATCCATTATTACTGCGGGTGACTCCTCTTTGGAGATCATGCGGTTGCAAAAATTCGGCAGGAATGGTGGAAGGGTTGTAATAAAGGTCACGATATGCCCAGGGCCACGACACGTCATGTTCCATCACCAGGATTTTATGGCCCTGCTCTCTTTGAACCTGATAAAGAAGTTCCAGCTCGTGATATACCGTGTAGTAGTTGTGATCGCCGTCAATGATGTAAGCGTCCACATCCTTGATAGTACCAAGGGCCGGGATGCTGTTTCCCTGGATAAGCTGGAACCATGGAGTGTTTCGATTGGCATTGATGAAATCGAGTGCCGCATCTTTGGGACATGGTTCTATGGTCACCAACATTCCCTTCCTGGATCGCGCATACTCGCAAAGTTTTGCGCTGAACGTCCCATACTCCGAACCCACCTCCACGATCTTACTGCAATCTGAAATCTCCAATATCCGGAAAAGAATCTCGGAAAAGTTCGAGAGCGAATGAAGCAGAAGATCGGCGCTCATGGCATACTGCTTATTGCAGAAGTCGAAGCACGCTCTGTGGAAGTTGATTTGCCTGGGCTAACATTGCTGTGCCAGCCTGGGTCAGAATGTTATAACGAGCGTATTGGGTACTTTCTTCAGCAACATCCACGTCTTTAATCCGGGAACTCGCAGCGCTCAGATTTTCTTTGCTTACCACCAGTTCGTCCGATGTGAAATTCAACCGTGCCTGGTAGGAACCAATTGTCGCGCGATCCGTCGAAAGTTGGGTGATGGCTGACTTTATGTTGCTCAAGGCGGTAGCCGCTGCGCTTGTCGTGGCAATGGTGGATGAGGTGGCAGTTGCATAAATCGATGTGCTCAGGTCGATACCACTCATGCTGAAGGTGGTCCCTTCGGAGTCTGTCGTTACTGAGAGCGCAGCATTCGAGAAAAGGCTTACCCCGTTAAAGTCCTTGGATGCAGTGCTATTAATATAGCTGCTCAATTGGGTAAATTCGGAATCGTATAATGAACGGTCAGAATCAGTCTTGGTGACATCCTGTGACAGGATCGCGAGCTCACTCATGCGATCAAGTGCTTTGCCGATCTTGCTGAGGAAACCATCCTGGGTTTGAGTGTAGGAAATGGCGTTTCCCACGTTTTGCTTGGCTGCATCCAGGCGTGATACCTGGGCATCCAGTCGGCTGGAGACTGCCATACCGGCGGCATCGTCGGATGGATTTGTGATTTTGGAGCCGGAACTCAAGCGAGCAAGCGATTTGCTCAACATCGATTGAGTGGTTTGCAGGTTTGATGCTGCAGTCTGTGCGCTGGTGTTTGTATTGATGACCATAGGTTCTTGGGTGTTGAGTTATTTCGTTAAAATCTGTTGAGGTTCTGCTTTTTTATCCGGACTGGAAGTTGCGCTTTTATTCCCAAGCCTCGGGAGGACAGGACGTCCCGTGGTCAGGGCTTCTCGGTTGTTCTTTTGAATCTCATCATAGACCTCCTGTCGATGGACCGGGGTGTCGGAAGGGGCTTCAATGCCCAGTTTAATCGTGTCTCCGTCGATCTTGATGATCCTCACCTTGATCTTGCCATCGATGATGATGCTCTCGTTAATTTTGCGGGAGAGTATTAACATATTTTTATTCCTCGACCGGCAAGGCGTGATTAATGGAGTACTTCCAGGAATTCATCGGAATGATCTGCCTGGCTATCCCTGTCAGCTTGTTGATGACAATAGGACCTTTAAGATTGGCGAAAGCTCTACCCCCTTCTTTCAGGGTGACAATATTGAGGATGACCGCGTCGTCCGGGCTCACAAGGCCAAGAAACTTGACATCCTCTTGTGAAATCTCGGGTTGGTAGTCGTGTTTTACAAAACTGGGGGGCACGACCAGGAAAGACCGGTCCATCTCCCCTACCATTTGCAGCCACAAAAAGGGATGCTCCTCCGGCGAACTGATCAATAAATACTTCTTGATCTGCTCGAACCCCAGGAGTCCGAGC